>NZ_RYDJ01000053.1:0-1869 GCF_003970355.1 Flavobacterium bomense
TTTATATGGATGACAATACGAAACGTTTGGTAGCGTCCAGCAAAACCAATCAGTTTTTGAAGAATGATAATTTAACAGTAGAAAAAGGAGAAGAAGTCGATTTAATCGTTTCTCACATCACCGAATTGGGAATCAACGTCATCATCAACGAGCAACACAAAGGCTTGATGTACAAAGATGAAGTCTATGATGATGCCATTCGAACAGGTGACAGAATGCGAGGCTATATCAAAACCATTCGTCCCGACAATAAAATAGATGTAGCACTTCAAATCCAGGGCTATCAAAGTATAGAACCCAATGCAGACAAGATTTTGGATGAATTGCGTGCCAGTCGCGGTTTCTTGCGTTTAACGGATAATTCCCATCCCGAAGACATCAAAACGGTCTTGAAAATGAGCAAGAAAACCTTCAAGAAAGCCATTGGCGCTTTATACAAAGAAAAATTAATCGAGATCAAAGAAGACGGAATTTATCTGGTAAAAGAGTAAATTCTATTTCCTTGGATGTTGTCAAACAAAAACAACTAAATGAAAAAGCTAAACGAACAAGAAATTCAGGACAGAATTCCGCAAATAGATGGGTCTTGGTTGGTAAAAGGAAAATTCCTTCATCGGGAACTTCTTTTCAAGGATTTTGTTGAAGCTTTTTCGTTTATGACGGCTGTAGCCTTGGTTGCTGAAAAGTCTGGGCATCATCCGAATTGGAAAAACGCTTATAACAAAGTAACTATTGACCTCACTACCCACGATGTCGATGGAATATCAGCAAAAGATTTCGAATTGGCCAAAATAATAGACACTTTAATTTAAAAATATAGATTTAAACATTTGGTTTACAATAAATTATATTTGTTAAATAACAAATTTTCATATAGGTATAGCTATTTTTATAGTTTACTTTTTTTTATACTTTTAAATGCAGCTAGCAAAGTAGTTAACCTGCATTTTTTCTATATTTAGATTCTTTTTCTAAAATTCCTTTACACTTTTCTATTCCTGACACTTTCAATTAATTTTATTTAAATCCACAACCTTTGTTAATCGTCTGCAATAAGTAGCATGGTTAAACAAAACTATGAGATTTTATTATAACGATGGTTTTCGTTTAATTTATTTTTTTTTCTTCCATTTATCGTATTTAATCGGTTTAATTCAATGTTTTAACGATTTTTAATAATATTATTCAGCGATTTTGTAATTTTAATTAATTTTGATTATTATGGTAAAGGGGGACTAAATATTCGTTACATCGAAGATATGAAATGGGATGATGCGGATTTTTTGTTTAGGGAAAATAAATAGCAACATATGAAAAACGGTTTAGAAGAACTTAGTTCAATTTCCAATTGGTTTTTTCCAGATCAAGTTAGGGTTTTCGATGTAATTTTATTAGATGGAAAGAAAGAAAATAGTACTATGCTTCAACAGCATTTTAACGAATCACTTTCGGATGTTGAGGAACAGGAATTTGCGAGGCAAATAGCAGGATTTTTGATAAAACAGGAGGAAGGAGCAGTTTATAGTTATTTTTGGAGTACTAATAAAGCTGCAGAGGTCGAAGAAAAATGGTTTGTTTCCTCGGCAAAACTCAAAATAAATGCAAACGAAGCATGTAATAATATCGTGATTTTTACTTATGATTTGGAATTATTGGGGAATTTCAAGGAGGAATTGTATTCTGTTTTAAAAAATTTAGATTTTCTCAAAAAGAGTTATTACAATGCCAGTTTACTAACCAAAAGGGAGATTGAAATTATTGTTTTATTAGCTGATGGCAAAACAAGTATTGAAATAGGAAATGAACTTTTTATTTCGAATCATACAGTAAATACGCATCGAAAAAACATTAATAAAAAACTTAAAATAA
>NZ_RYDJ01000054.1:0-1853 GCF_003970355.1 Flavobacterium bomense
AAGAATAAAAAAATAACCAATAAGGATTTCCAATTATTAAGTGAAATATCAGATGCAACGGCTAGTCGAGATTTAAAAGCATAGATAGATATTGGTGTTTTTAAAGATTCAGGAAAAAGGTGCTGGAACGTATTATTAATTAAATGGATTGCGTCATAATTGCGTCACAAACCTGTTAATTGTTTCATATAAATGTAAAATTTGTAAGTGAAATATCAAATGACAGGAAAAAAGGTTAAAACCATATTACTTAAATATATTTCAAATTAATCTTTTAAGGAATACTTGAGGCCTACATATAGGTGATTGCTTTGGGTTTAAAAATCAAACTATTTAATTATATCAAATAACTTATTTATTGTCTTTTTTAATCTCAAACTTTACATATTCAGAGGGTGTCATATTAAATTGTCTGTGAAAACTTCTGCCAAAACTCACTTGTGAATTAAAACCAACCATTTCCGCTATTTCATATATTTTATAATTTCCTGTTTTTAACAATTCAGCTGCTTTTTTAAGTCTAGTAATATTTATTAAATCATTTGGACTCAAATTGGAAATACTATTAATTTTTCTATATAAAGTGGATCGACTCATATTCATATTCTCGGCCAGGGTATCAACGCTTAAGTTAGAATCTGAAATGTTTCTGATTATAATTTCATCAAGTTTTTTTATAAATTTTTCATCGACACTCGTATGGGCCATTGTTCTGATGTGCGCCAAGGGTGAACTTGAATAATGTTCTATTATATTTTTTCTATTCTCTAATAAATTAGACACTTGGACTTTTAGATATTCCATTGAAAAAGGCTTGTCAATGTAGGCATCTGCACCAGATTCCAGCCCTTCTATTCGGGCTCCAATAGAAGTTTTGGCAGTCAATAGAATAATGGGAATGTGGCTGGTATTGATATTGGTTTTCATTTTTTCGCAGAAGTTGAATCCATCCATTTCAGGCATCATTACATCACTGATTACCAATTGGATATTTTCGCAATCAACAATTTCTAATGCTTGTATTGCATTTGATGATTTTAGAATGGTATAATTTTCCATTAAATCTTTAGCAATGAAATCCAATAAATCCTCATTGTCTTCTATCAAAAGGAGAGTTGGTTTATTGTTTTCTATCTGAAATTTATGCATCGACAACGCCGTATCTTCCTTTATGTCTGATTTTTCGGAATCGAAAAAATCGAATTCTTTTTCCTGATGTAGAGGAAGCTTAAGCACAAAACTATTCATAGCAGCATCACTAGTGTCCAATTTCAGCGTTCCTTTGTGCAATTTTACAAGCGAATAGGCCAGAGCAAGACCAATGCCAGTTCCGGACTGATTTTCGGTTCCTGGTGCCCTAAAAAAAGGTTCAAATATTTTGTTTCGAAGATGGGGCGGGATGAGCTTACCATCATTTTTTATGGTTAATTTAAAATAGCCTTCCTTATTGGTCAACGATAGAATAATATTCGATTTTGAATATTTTATGGCATTATTAAAAAGATTGCTCAATATTTTGGTCAATACTTCAACATCAACATAGGCAATTAGGTTCTCCGTTTCCATTTTAAGTTCAAAATCGATATTCTTACTATCTATGATTTGACTGAATTGGGTGTGCGTTTCTCTTATTAAATTTGAAATATTGGTTTTGACAAAGGTTAAACTGACAGATTCTAGTTCAGTTTTTCTAAAATCCAATAATTGACTAACTAGATGAAGTAAACGACTTACATTTTTATCCATAATAGACAGATTCTCCCTTATTTCGCTCTTTAAATCAACTTTTTCTAGCAATTTTTCCAATGGGCTTTTAATCAAACTCAAGGGTGTGCGAATCTCGTGTGAGATAT
>NZ_RYDJ01000055.1:0-1840 GCF_003970355.1 Flavobacterium bomense
AATATAACTTTAACATAATATTTACATTTGTAAATGTATTGCTTTTTCTAATAAGGAAACAATACAATTAACAAATAACTAACCAAAATTTTAGAAAAATGAAATTAACAAAATTAATTATTTTTTGTTTCTTATCCGTTCTATTTTCAGTTTATGGGCAAGCACAAGATCTTACCATTAAAGGAAAAGTAATTGACGAAAACGGATTACCTGTTCCAGGTGTTTCCGTTTTAATTAAAGGAACCGCTAAGGCAACATCTTCGGACATGGATGGAAATTATCAATTAAAGGCAGATTCAAATGGCACTTTAGTTTTTAGTTTCGTAGGTTACGGAACAGTTCAAGAATCCATTAAAGGACGAACTACCATTAATGCAAAACTTAATCCTGAATCGCAATCGTTACAGGAGGTTGTTGTTGTAGGATATGGTACACAAAAAAAGGGCCTTATTACAGGAGCTAGCTCCAACTTTCAGGGGGAAGATCTCGCAGCATTGAATACCGGATCGGCAATGGATGCTCTTCAAGGGATTGCAGCGGGTGTAAACATTACGAAAAATAATGGATCCCCAGGGGCAGGAACTAGAGTAACCATTCGTGGTATAGGAACTATTGGTAACTCAAATCCATTATACATTGTTGATGGAGTACCTGTAGGAAATATCGATTATTTAAACCCATCGGACATTGAGTCTATTGATGTTTTAAAAGATGCGGCATCAGCAGCAATTTATGGATCTAGAGCAGCAAATGGTGTTGTTTTAGTTACTACTGTAAAAGGTCGTAAAGGTCGTCCAGCAAAAATTAGCTATGATTACTATTATGGAATCCAAAACACCTACAAAAACTTGGATCCATTGAATGCCCAAGAATACATGTATATTATGGATGAGGGAATGGTTAATGATGGTTTAGCTCCAAACGACTGGAACACCATTGTTCATAACAACAGTTGGTTAGAAACAAATTACCCAGGCGCAGGAAAACAATTGGGCGATGAGGTTTGGGCGAATATACAGGCTGGTGGTTTAGGTACCAATTGGATAAAAGAAATGACCAAAAAAGATGCACCGATAGTAAATCACTCTATGAATATTACTGGTGGTAGTGATGACATTGTTTATGCAGCTGGTCTTTCGTATTTTGATCAAGATGGTGTACTTGGAGGTAATCTTACAG
The DNA here is from genome assembly GCF_003970355.1 of Flavobacterium bomense. Taxonomy (NCBI): domain Bacteria; kingdom Pseudomonadati; phylum Bacteroidota; class Flavobacteriia; order Flavobacteriales; family Flavobacteriaceae; genus Flavobacterium; species Flavobacterium bomense. Next base: position 1,180 of record NZ_RYDJ01000055.1, read on the forward strand.
ATGCAGGCTACAAAAGACTGACTGCAAGATTCAACACTCAAATGGTATTGAAAAAGAATGATAGCCACAGCATTATTACTGTTGGTGAAAATTTCACTTATACAAATACACAAAATAGAGGTGTAGGAACTGGTAACATTTATTATAACGATTTACACAATGCCTTAGTTCAAAATCCTTTGCAACCTGCTTATTGGCAAACTTCAATTGATAGAAACATAAGTCCGTTTGGATTTACTCCTACTTTAGACGGATTGTCAACTGGGCAAACCAACCCATTAGCGGTGATGTTTTACAGACACAACTTTAATTACGGTAAAGGAAACAATATTATAGGAAATGCGTTTTTAGAAATTGAGCCTTTTTTAAATTTAAAATTTAGATCTGTTTATGGCGTTGATTCTTGGTTTGGTTATGGTAGATCTATGAATCCAACCAATCATTTAGGGGTACTGTATAATGATGCTGTAAATGGCGCTTCTCAAAACTCGTACTTTGGGGCGAATACCACTTGGACCAATACTGTTTCTTATGACAAAAAAATTGGAGAACATAAAATTAACGGTGTAATTGGAACAGAATTATTACAAAATCAAGTTAACAACAACGTTAGCGGTTCTAGAAACAATTTATTATTTGGTGAAGACCCAAAATATGCGTA
>NZ_RYDJ01000056.1:0-1362 GCF_003970355.1 Flavobacterium bomense
GAGGTGTTATTGATAATTTTTTTGCCACAGATTAAACGGATTGAACCGATTTCCACGGATTTTCTAATTGTTTATCTGAGTATTTATCTGCTAACTGTGACTGAACACTGAATACTTACTTCACTCCCGTGCTTCCAAAACCGCCTTCGCCTCTTGAAGTGTCGGATAATTCCTGAACTTCGATCCAATCGGCTCTTTCGTGTTTGGCGATGATGAGTTGGGCAATGCGTTCCCCGTTTTCGACAACGAAAACTTCATTGGATAAATTGACCAAAATCACTCCAATTTCTCCACGATAATCGGCATCTACAGTTCCTGGCGAATTAAGAACTGTGATTCCTTTTTTGGCTGCCAAACCACTTCTTGGTCGCACTTGCGCTTCATAACCAATAGGTAATTCGATGAAAAGTCCTGTTTTTACAATGGTTCTTTCTAAGGGTTTCAAGGTTATGGATTCGGATAAATTGGCACGCAAATCCATTCCTGCCGAGGCGATGGTTTCGTAATTAGGCAAGTCGTGTTGCGATTTGTTGATGATCTTTATTTTCATTTTATTTATTTTGAGGATACGTAGGGACAAGTCGCGACTTGTCCGTGCCCTTTATCCGTAAATTGTCAATGTTTATTTTTTCCTTTTTAGGATGCCCAATATGGTTTGTTTTTCATTGTAATATATAAAATACATAAACCCAATTAATAATGGGATTCCAACGAAATAATTTTCTCTAAATCCATAGAAAGAAATAATAGAAAACAAGATGGACAAGCCCATATAACCGCCTATTTTCTCCATATCATAAGGAATTGGATAATATTTGTTTCCTAGAACATAAGAAATAATCATCATACTTCCGTAAGCGACAATAGTAGCAATTGCCGACCCGTAATAGCTGTATTTTGGAATTAAAAGATAGTTTAAAACCAAAGTTAAAATGGCACCAACAATCGAAATATAAGCACCTATTTGAGTTTTATCGGTGAGTTTGTACCAAACCGAAAGATTGTTGTAAATTCCTAGACAGAAAGTGGCCAAAATGATTAAGGGCACGACTTTCATCGCTTGCCAATAGGATTTGTTGTCGAGCAAAAGGAACTTCAATATATCGGCAAAAACAATGACTCCTAACAGAATTAACGAACCCAATATGACGAAATATTTTGTAATGACAGCATATGTCTGCGGCGCATTTTTGCTAGTTGAATGACTGAAAAAGAAAGGTTCAATTCCCAAACGAAAAGCGGTGGCAAACAAAACCATAAACAATCCGAGTTTGTAACAGGCAGAATAAGCTCCGACTTCGGATTTGGCAATATTTTCTGGAAGCAAGTAGCCTAAAAGAATTTTATCGAAATGTTCATTGA
>NZ_RYDJ01000056.1:1372-1802 GCF_003970355.1 Flavobacterium bomense
AAGGCGATTCCGGCGACAAGAATTGGCAAGCCGTATTTCATCATTTTTTTCCACAGAAGTTTATCGAATCTTCTATCTAAATTGAAATAATTGGGCGAAAGAACGACCAATGTGAGTAAACTCGCTAGTAAATTGGCAATAAAAATATAGGCTATTTCAGAGTGTTCAACATATAGATTATCCATAAACGAATGGGGATTATCCGCTGCCAATTGCGGTAAATAAACCAAAAAGAAAATGTTGAGAATCAAGTTGACCATCACGTTTCCTATCTTGATGGCAGCATACTTCATAGGCCGTTGATTGGCTCTGAGTTTTGAAAACGGAATAATAACCAAAGCATCAAGTGCTAAAATCCAAATTGAATACGTAATAAATTGCACTTCAACATTTGCATAAGCAGCTAATGAATCTCTAAAAATTAAGGCTC
>NZ_RYDJ01000057.1:0-1799 GCF_003970355.1 Flavobacterium bomense
CTTCGGCATCGATATAATTGGCAATCAACGAAGCGGTATAATTGCTGCCGTTTCGGCCTAAAGTCGTGGTGTCTCCACTATTATTTGACCCAATAAAACCTGTAATAATATTTATTGTATCGTTATTTTCTTTGAAATAATGGACTACATTTTTCTTAGAAATTTGCTCTAATGGTTGAGCATCACCATAATTTGAATCGGTTTTTATCAATTCTCTGGAATCTGTAAAACGAGCTTTTATACCCTTTCCATTCAAAATCGCAGTAATTAATTTTGCCGAAAGCAATTCGCCTTGAGCTAAAACTTGATCTTTAATTTTTTCGCTATAATCGCCAATCAAACTTACACCTTCGAAAAGCTTGTCTAATAATGCAAATTCTTCCGACAAATCTACGTTTGTATAAATATCTTGTTGATAGTTTTTGAAACTTTCAACCAAAGGTTTATAATTGCCATTTTTGGTCGCAATGGTCAAAATATCTTCTAATTCATCCGTTGCATTTCCTCGTGCCGAAACTACAACGGCAATGTTTTCGCCTTTGCTTTTTTTATCGATAATAATATCTAAAACTTTGTTGATTCCTTCTCCGTTGGCCAATGATTTTCCGCCAAATTTTAATATTTTCATCCTATTTTTTTTATTTTTAAAAACAACATCCAATAAATTGTTCAATTGTTCGTATTCCATTAAAAAAGCATCGTGTCCGTGCTGCGATTCGATTTCGCTATAAAAAACATTGTGCTTAAACTTTTTTATTTCGTGGTAGGTTTCCCTGTTTTCATTCGCTGTAAAAAACAAATCCGAATTGATTCCGATGATATAAATATTGGCATCAACTTCGGAAATTAAATTTTCGAAAGAGGTTCTTCCGCGAGTGATATCAATGGTTTTAAGCAACTGATTCATCATTTTGTAAGCCGAAAGCTCAAACCGTTTTTGCAATTTGTCGCCGTGATAATTCAGCCAACTTTCTACTTGAAAAGAATCGGTCGAATCGGTCGAAGTTCTTTGGAATTTCTCCTTGAAAGATTCTGGCGTTCTGTAACACAACATGGCGTGAATTCGAGCATCTTCGATAGGTTTTGACGAATTGCAAAGAATTTTTTCTTGCAAATAACAATTGGCGATCAACCAATCGGTCGATTTCCAATCGGAAGCAATCGGGAAAAAATTATGGGTCAATTTAGGTTCTAAAGCGACCATTTCCCATGCAATTCCGCCACCTACAGAACCTCCAATTATAGCGAATAATTCTTTGACTTTCAGCAATCGAATGCCTTCCAAGAAAAGTCTGGCGATGTCGCGAGCTGTAAAATCTAAGTAATTTTCAATGTACGTTTTATCGAATCCATTTCCAGGAACATTAAATGCTAATATGGTGTATTTATTGGTATCGATGGTTTTATTGTCGCCAATAAGATTATTCCACCAACCGTTTTCGCCAACCACTTGCGAATTTCCGGTCAAAGCGTGATTAACCAAAACGATTGGAGCTGTATTCAAAACTTGCCCAAAAACCTGATAACTTAAGTTTATAGAAAGAATGAGTACGCCACTTTCGGTGGTGAAATTTTGTAGTTTAATTGATGTTGGTTTATTTTCCAATTTTCAAATCTTTAAAGATTTTTTGATTTGTGTCTGGAAATATTAGAAAGAAAACTAGAAGTAAACTAGGAGGATTCTTGTTGTTATCTTCTCCCGATTAATTGGGATAGAATGTAGCACCTTTCGTTTGTGGCGTAGGTTGCTAAGCTTTCATCGGGTCTATTCCCTCGAGCTTTCTTTATGACATTTCAAT
>NZ_RYDJ01000058.1:0-1799 GCF_003970355.1 Flavobacterium bomense
ATTATGTGGTCGATGATTTACAATTAGAAATTAATTTCAACCTGCAATTGGGCGAGGCCTTCAACGGTTTGGGAGATTTCAAGAAAAAAGAACAGTATTTTACTAAAGCCAATCAATTATTAAAAGCCAAAAAATAAGAAATAAAATGAATAAATTTTCAAAAAACACAAGACTTCTTTTTTTGGTTAGCTTCATCAGCTCATTGGTGCTAGTTTCGTGTAAATCCAAAACAGCAGTGGCCGATGTGTCTAAAAATGAAAACCGAAAGAGTGTCAATAAAATCATTGAAAACTACTACAACAATAAAAATGAGTTTTCGACATTATATATAAAAGCGAGTGTTCAATATGCTACTGAGAAACAAAATCAGAATGTTACAGCCGAAATTAAACTCAAAAAAGACGAACAGATATTGATAAGCATTCGGTTTTTGGGAATTACAATGGCCAAAGCTTCGATTACACCAACCAAAGTAAGTTATTACGAAAAAATAAAAGGAACTTATTATGAAGGCGATTTCAGCGCATTAAGTCAATTGTTAGGAACCGATTTAGACTTCAATAAGGTGCAAAATATGCTGTTGGGAAGAGCCATTGACAATTTGAAAGAAGGGAAATATACAGAAACATTTACCGATCAAGTGTATAGATTGGACGAAGAATCTGATGGAAACACTAAGAAATCGTTCTATATTGATGGAAATAATTTCTCGATAAACAAAGAGGAAATTACACAAACAAAAGAGGAAAGAATGATTCAAGTTGTGTATTCTAACAAAAAAGAATTCAAAGAAATGACCTTGCCTTTGACACTAAATATCGACAGTTATCAAAAGCAAGGTAAAACGGAAATAAACTTAGAATACAACAACGTAACCTTTAATGAAGAACTTTCTTTTCCTTATAGTGTTCCAAATGATTACAAAAGAATTATAATTAAGTAAATTTGCACAAACTTATTTTACTATGCCAAAATTTCTCCTAAGCCTAATATTAATTTTTATGACTTCATTGATGTGGAGGCAAGAATCCCAGCAAGAAAAGTTAGAAAAACGAAAAGCTCAAATACAACAAGAAATTAGAGATAATGAAAGGTTGTTGCTATCGGTAAAGAAAAAAGAAAAATCGGCGGTAAGCGTTGTTATTGTTCAAACCAATAAAATAAAGCTGAAAGAAAAACTGATCAATACTACCGAAAAGCAAGCTAGGTTGTTGAGCAACGATATTTATATTAATCAATTAAAAATAAATAAGTTAAATCGGGAACTAGTTGTTCTCAAAGAAGATTATTCAAAGATGATTGTAAAGTCGTATAAAAGCCGTTCTGAACAAAGCCGAGCGATGTTTATCTTGTCCTCTAATAGTTTTTTGCAAGCTTATAAAAGAGCACAGTATATGAAACAATATACAGGCTACAGAAAAATGCAGGGTGTTGAAATTAAATCAAAATCAGATGAGCTTACGGATTACAATGAAAAATTAGACGTTCAAAAATCAGCCAAACAAAAACTGATTCAAGAAAACGAAAAAGAAAGATTATCACTGCTAAAAGCAAAGCAAGAGCAAGATAAACTGGTCAAATTAATTAAAAAAGACAAGAATAAAATTGCCACTGACATCAAGAAAAAACAACAAGAGGCAAGAGCAATCGACAGACAAATTGATCGTATAATTAGAGAAGCTATAGCCGAAGCCAATAGAAAAGCAGCTCTAGAAAAAGCGATGAGAAAAGCGGAAGCCGAAGCAAAAGCTGGAGATACCAAAGAAGAAATTAAAACACGAGCTAAAGCCATTGTATCT
>NZ_RYDJ01000059.1:0-1774 GCF_003970355.1 Flavobacterium bomense
AAATGATAAAAAATATAATTTTTTTTATTTTTCGGTTGAAAGAGAATATGGAAAATCTTTTTTTGCAGTTCCTCTATTTTTATTTGGCGTGTTGCTCATTTCAAAATCAATTGTTGCTCCTTTTAATAATTCTGAATGGCTTAACCAGTTATTGGCATCCGCTTTTCCGTTGAATTTCATACTTTTAATGTATTTATTTGCAGCATTATTTTGAGGTGCATTAATAGAAACTTCTTTTCCGTTTTGCAATTTTATTTTAACAGTTTTAAATAAAGGCGTACCAATAACGTACTGATCACTAGCAGGAGTTACGGGATAAAACCCAATAGCAGAGAATACATACCAAGCCGAAGTTTGACCGTTATCCTCGTCTCCACAATAACCATCAGGAGTTGGTTTGTACATTCTGTTCATGGTTTCTCTTACCCAATATTGCGTTTTCCAAGGTTCTCCAGCATAATCGTACAAATACGTCATGTGCTGAATTGGCTGATTTCCATGCGCATATTGTCCCATATTGGCAATTTGCATTTCTCTAAATTCGTGAATCACACTCCCGTAATAACTTTCGTCAAAAACAGGCGCTAACGAAAATACTTTATCCAACTGACTTACAAAAACATCTTTTCCTCCCATCAAATCAATTAAACCCTGCATATCATGAAAAACCGACCAGGAATAATGCCAGCTGTTTCCTTCTGTAAATGCATCACCCCATTTAAAAGGACTAAAAGGAGTTTGAAATTTACCGTCTTTATTTTTTCCTCTCATCAAGTTGTTTTCAGAATCAAACAAATTCTTATAATTCAAACTGCGTTTTTTATACAGATCTGTTTCTGATTTTGGCTTGTTTAATGCCAATCCTAATTTATAAATAGCAAAATCGTCGTATGCATACTCTAATGTTCTGGCAGCATTTTCGTTGATACCTGCATCATAAGGAACATATCCTAAAGAATTATAATAATCAACGCCCAAACGCCCAACTGCTCTTAAAGGACCTTGATTATTCGCTCCGTGAATCAAGGCTTTATATAAATTTTCAATTTCAGGATTCTTTTTGGTTTCGCTTTTTAAATACGCTTCTGCGACAACCGATGCCGAATTATTCCCCACCATAACATCTCTTAAACCAGGACTTGCCCATTCCGGCAACCAGCCGCTTTCATTATACGCATTTGACAAACCTTCCTGCATTTGCTGATTTAATTCAGGATACATTAAATTTAAAAAAGGAAACAAAGCTCTGAAAGTATCCCAAAAGCCTGTATCTGTAAACATATATCCGGGCAAAACTTTTCCGTTATAAGGACTATAGTGAACTACTTTTCCTTTAGCATCAAACTCATAAAATTTTCTTGGAAAAAGAAGCGAACGGTATAAACTGGAGTAAAAAGTTGTGAATTGCTCTGCTGTTCCTCCCCCTACTTTAATACGGCTTAATTCAGTGTTCCATACGTTTTTACCTTTTTCTTTTATTTGGTCAAAATCATTTTTACCAAGTTCGTTCAAGTTTCTTTCGGCTTGTTCATAACTGATAAATGATGAAGCTACTTTTGCATTTACCTTTTCTCCTTTTACAGTTTTAAAACCAATTATAGCACCAGAATGATCTGCTTGACTTTCTATTGCATCTAAAAGTTTATCGCCATCAAAAGTTTTGGTTACTGTAAAACTTTTATCAAAAACAATCACAAAATAATTCTTGAAATTATCAGGAACGCCACCACTATTTTTAGTGGTATAACCAATGATTTTATTTTCAGATGGGATG
>NZ_RYDJ01000005.1:0-39935 GCF_003970355.1 Flavobacterium bomense
ATATACTGATTATCAGCTTATTAATCTAATTTTTAAACAGATATTTCTTTCTTTTTTAACCCTTGATTCGCATAACTTATCGAAATTAAGGAATTCGCTAAATCACATGATCGTTTTTTGATAATCGATGAAACGGAAGTATATCATATAGGAGCATCACTTAAAGACTTAGGCAAAAAATGGTTTGCTTTCTCAAAATTGAATATTGACCCTGCAACATTGCTTGGAAAATTATACGAGTAGTAGGAAAGGGTTAATCGTTTAAGAAAGGTTTAATCGGTTAAGAAAAGTTTAATCGGTTAGGAAAGGGTTAATCGATGAGAAAAAGGGTTAATCGGTTATGAAAAGTTTAATCGGTTAGGAAAGGGTTAATCGATGAGAAAAAGTGTAATCGATTAACGAAATAGTAAACGATTAACCAGTTAACCACTTAAACGATTAACCATTAAAAGAAAAAAGTGTAATCGGTTAACGAAATAGTAAACGATTAACCAATTAACCACTTAAACGATTAACCCATTAACCATTAAAAAAAACAACCAAGCAAGCAGAAAATAATGAACAACGAAATCATCATTTATCAATCTGAAATTCTGACAAGCCAAATTGAGGTTCGTATTGAAGATGATACGGTGTGGTTAAATCGAATTCAACTCGCTGATTTGTTTGATCGTGATATTAAAACTATAGGCAAGCATATTTCTAATGCACTCAAAGAAGAACTTGAAGGAATTCAAGTTGTCGCAAAATTTGCGACAACTGCTAGTGATGGTAAAACGTATCAAGTACAGTTTTATAATTTGGACATGATTATGTCTTTAGGTTATAGAGTGAAATCAAATAGAGGGGTTCAGTTTCGTATTTGGGCAAATAAAATTCTGAAAAACTATCTGCTCAAAGGCTATGCTATTCATCATCGAATGGATGTTTTAGAAAAAAAAGTAGGTTCTTTGGAAAATAAAAACAATGAATTTGATTTGATTTTAAAAACAAATTTGTCTCCTAATCAAGGGATTTTCTATGATGGACAAATTTTCGATGCACATTCCTTTGTTTCCAGACTGATAAAATCTGCAAAAAAATCGATCCTTCTTATTGATAATTTCGTAGACGAAACTGTTTTAATACAGTTGTCAAAGAGAGAAAAAGGAGTTGGCGTTATTATTTACACAAAAGACATTACTAAACAGTTAAAACTCGATTTAGAGCGGTTCAATTCCCAATACGAACTTGTCGAAATTAAGCAATTTTCCAAATCACATGATCGTTTTTTGATAATCGATGAAACGGAAGTGTATCATATAGGAGCATCACTTAAAGACTTAGGCAAAAAATGGTTTGCTTTCTCAAAATTGAATATTGACCCTGCAACATTGCTTGGAAAATTATACGAGTAGTAGGAAAGGGTTAATCGTTTAAGAAAGGTTTAATCGGTTAAGAAAAGATTAATCGTTTAATCGATGAGAAAAGTTTAATCGTTTAGGAAAGGTTTAATCGGTTAATCGATGAGGAAAAAGTTTAATCGGTTAACGAAATAGTAAACTATTAACCAATTAAACTATCAGTCGTTCCTGCTAAAAAAAAACAGCCTTTTAGGGTAACTATAGTGTGATAAAAATTTGTGTAGAAAGAAAAATAGACGTTAAATAAGTTGAAATAAGTTATCTTTTAAATTAACTTTGCAAGATGAGTAGACAGATAATCTTTTACGAGAATCACTTTCTTGACTTTTATAAAATTCAAGAAGATAAAGTAAAAGCTAAGATTAAAAATATTCTTGAACTGGTAATGCAAGTTGACAGAGTTCTTGAAAAATTTTTAAAACATTTGTCCGGAAGCGATGGAGTTTATGAAATAAGAGTTGAATATCAATCCAATATTTACAGAATATTTTGTTGTTTCGACAAAGGAAACGTAGTTGTATTATTCAATGCCTTTCAAAAGAAAACTCAGAAAACTCCCAATAGCGAATTAGAAAAAGCAATACGATTGAGAAAAGAATATTTTTCAACTAAAACAAATTAGACATGGACAAATATAGCCACATAACTAATTTTGATCAACTTATTGAAGTTGAACACGGAAAAATTGGAACAGAAAGCAGAAATAAATATGAGGAACACACTCAAATGTTTATTATCAGCGAAATGCTGAAGCAAGCAAGAAAAGAAGCAAAAATGACACAGGAACAGCTTGCCGAAAAGACAGGGACTAAAAAAAGTTATATTTCTAAAATTGAAAATGGAAAAGGAAATATTCAAATTTCAACACTGATTCGACTTTTTGAATTAGGATTAAACAAACGAATAGGATTGACATTTTTATAAATCAGTACATCTCACTACAATTTGTTCAGGTCATGCTTTTTAAAGACCGGCTCGAAATTTGGAATCCGGGTAGTTTACCTTATGGATTAACCATTTAAAGAAAAAAGGTTTAATCGGTTAAGAAAAGTGTAATCGGTTAATCGATGAGAAAAAAGTTTAATCGATTAAGAAAGGTTTAATCGGTTAATCGATGAGAAAAAAGTTTAATCGTTTAAGAAAGGTTTAATCGATTAACGAAATAGTAAACAATTAACCAATTAACCAGTTAAACACTTAACCCATTAACCATTTAAAGAAAAAAGTATAATCGGTTAACGAAATAGTAAACGATTAACCAGTTAAACGATTAACCCATTAACCATTTAAAAAACCAAGCAAGCAGAAAATAATGAACAACGAAATAGTTATCTATCAGTCTGAAATTCTATCAAGCCATATTGAGGTTCGAATTGAAGATGAGACCGTATGGTTAACGCAGTTGCAAATGTCAGCCTTATTTCAAACGACTCGAAACAACATCACGTTGCACATTGGAAACCTATTTAAAGAGCAAGAGTTAGAAGCAGGTTCAGTTAGTAAGGATTTCTTACTAACTGCTTCTGATGGCAAAAAATACAAAACAAAGCTATACAATCTCGATGTGATTATTTCCGTCGGTTATAGAGTGAAGTCAAAAACGGGGACACAATTCAGGATATGGGCAACTAATACTTTGAAATCCTATTTGTTAAAAGGCTATGCGATTCAGAATAGAATTGAAAATATCGAGAAAAAGATTTTCGAGCATGACCAGAAAATTGAAATTTTGTTAAATACCTCTCTTCCCCTAAATCAAGGGATTTTCTATGATGGACAAATTTTCGATGCACATTCCTTTGTTTCCAGACTGATAAAATCTGCAAAAAAATCGATCCTTCTTATTGATAATTTCGTTGACGAAACTGTTTTAATACAGTTGTCAAAGAGAGAAAAAGGAGTTAGCGTTATTATTTACACAAAAGACATTACTAAACAGTTAAAACTCGATTTAGAGCGGTTCAATACCCAATACGAACTTATCGAAATTAAGGAATTCGCTAAATCACATGATCGTTTTTTGATAATCGATGAAACGGAAGTATATCATATAGGAGCATCACTTAAAGACTTAGGCAAAAAATGGTTTGCTTTCTCAAAATTGAATATTGACCCTGCAACATTGCTTGGAAAATTATACTAGTAGTAGGAAAGGGTTAATCGATGAGAAAAAGGTTTAATCGGTTAAGAAAAGGTTAATCGTTTAATCGATGAGAAAAGTTTAATCGGTTAGGAAAGGTTTAATCGATGAGAAAAAGGTTTAATCGATTAACGAAATAGTAAACGATTAACCAGTTAAACGATTAACCAATTAACCAATGAAAAGAACTAGATATGGATTTAAGTTTATTTCAACCAAAAATTTATGAACTTCGTGGAGTAAAAGTTATGCTTGACTTTGATTTAGCATCACTATATGAAGTGGAAACAAGAAGTTTAAAACAATCAGTGCGTAGAAACGATTATCGATTTCCTGATGATTTTATGTTTCAACTCAATAAAATAGAATGGCAGGAGCTTATCACAAATTGTGATAACCTACCAGAATCAATAAAGTTTAGCCCTCAAACCCCATTTGCTTTCAGTGAACAAGGAGTTGCAATGCTTAGTACGGTTTTAAAATCTAAAAAAGCAGTTGAAACTAATATCGCCATTATGCGTGCCTTTGTAGAAATCAGAAAAACAATTAGTTTGCAAAGTCATCTTTCTGAACAAATCATGGAATTGAAAAATGATTTGGAACAACGCCTTGGAGAACACGATGTACAATTGATGGAAATTTATACTGTAATGGATCAATTTATTGAAGAGAAAATAGAGCAAAAGAAATGGGAAAATCGAAAAAAACTGGGATATAAATAAACGTTAAAGGAAAAAGGTTTAATCGATGAGAAAAGTTTAATCGGTTAGGAAAGGGTTAATCATTTAAAGGAAAAAGTGTAATCGGTTAACGAAATAGTAAACGATTAACCAGTTAAACGATTAAACAATTAACCACTTAAACGATTAACCATTTAAAGAGAAAAACTTAATCGGTTAACGAAATAGTAAACGATTAACCAGTTAACCAGTTAAACGATTAACCAATTAACCAGTTAACCAATTAACCATTTAAAAGAAAAAAGTTTGATCGGTTAAGAAAAGATTAATTGTAAACCTTTTTATTTCTAATGCTATAAAAATTGCTACTTTTGCGCAAGCCGCACAAAATAACTGTAAAATGGGATTTTGAGCAGCGGAGCTTTTATAAAAATAAAGAATTGGGTGCAGCGGTTCGTTTCGTTATTAGGTAATAGTGTTCCCCTTTAGAATTTAAAATACTTGAAAAACAATTATGGAAATAATAGGTACTGCCGTAGTGTCCTTTTAATCCTCTTTCATTCTGTCCAGATAAGCGCTCAGGATATATTAAAAACTGCCGATTGGAGTACTCCGCCAGTAGACAATTTATCAGATGCTGCTCTCGAAAAGAGTAGAGCTTAGTTGAAAAGCAACAATATGACTATTCATCAGGCCGAACCTCTAGCGTTATCGACAGGAAAGCCCGCTTCAGAATTTACTAAATTACGCGTTTGCTTAATCGTACCGCTTTCAAAAAAAATCGGAAAAAGCTCCCTTAACAACGGATACCACTAATTTGATTTTGCAAAAAGAAAAGGCTCAGGATGTTAAGAATTTTATAGTCAATTGGAGAGAGAATTCCGATTTATTGGATTAAAAAAATACAAATCGAGATAATTTTAGGATTTAATAAACTAATAATTAAAACTTTTGACACAGATTTGTGGTACAGAATAAAATTAAGATAGAGAAAATAGAACTTCCTACAATAAAAACGATAAAGAGTTGTTTGTTTTATTCTAGTTAACCCCTTGGGGGTAATTCAATTTGTTTAATTTTTTAACCACATAGAAACATAGGTAAGTCGAAAGTTTAAAAGTCGTAAAGTCAAAAGAATTAACTTTAAGTAAAACAGCTTTAAATTATATTGTTACATAATTTTATCCTGATTTTAAAACACGACATTATACTATGGTTATTACTTATATTTTAAAGTTACGTGCTGTGCATCAATTTTTTCTTTAAGATTAATGGAAATTTATTCATTACGCCCAACGGGTTTCTTGTTATTTAAAAAATAGTATAAGTAGCGCGAAAAATATATTGTCGCAATTATTAAAAAGAGTTTTCTGCCACAGATTGGATGAATTAAAACGATTTTTAAAGCTGCGTGGCGAATTAATCTGTGCCAATCTGTGAAATCTATGACAAATAAATTTAGAATTTTAGTAAAACACGACATTAAATTTTAGCTATTACTTATTTAAAAAAATAGTGCTTAAAATATTTCGAATTAAAAAAATACACATTTTTACACATTACTTATGAGAAAAATAATTGTTGCTCTTTTATTGTTGTTTGCTTTTTTCCAATCTTCCCACGTACTTGCACAGGACTTGTTAAAAAGTACTGATTTGAGTACTTTAAAAGTGGATAATTTGATCGATAGCGACATCGCAAAAATAAAAACTCAGCTGCAAACAAACAATATGACGATTGAACAAGCAGAACCTATGGCTCTAGCCAAAGGAATGCCCGCTTCGGAGTTTGCTAAATTAAGAATTCGAATTGCTGGTCTGTCCTTGCAAACAGGCGTTTCAAATACTAGTAATTCCAGTGATACGGAAGATAGAAAACAAGAAAAAATCGTCAATACGAAAGTAAAAGATACCCTAAATGCTTTAATTTTTGGTTCGGAGCTTTTCGATAATCCTACCTTAAATTTTGAGCCTAATCTAAAATTGGCTACGCCCGTAAATTACGTGTTGGGACCCGGCGATGAATTGCAGGTTAGTGTGTATGGAGTACAAGAATTTAATGCTAGTATTCCCGTATCTACAGAGGGTAAAATAACCATTCAATATGTAGGTCAGATTTCCGTTTCCGGAATGACGATTGAAGCCGCTACCCAAAAAATAAAAGGTGCAATCGCAAGAGTGTATAGTACAGTGGGATCAGGACAATCTCAAGTCGCAGTGACTTTAAGTCGCATCAGAACTATTAGAGTAACGATAATTGGCAGTAAGCAACCCGGTAATTATTCGATATCTTCTTTGGCAACCGTTTATAATGCGTTATTTTTAGGTGGTGGCCCGGGAAAAAACGGCAGTTACAGAAATATTGAATTGTTAAGGGATAATAAAGTATACAAAAACATTGATATTTACCGCTTCCTTGTCAATGGAAATCAATCGGATAATGTGGGATTAAAGGATAATGATGTCATTCGAATTCCGGCTTACAATCAAAGGGTCACCGTCGAGGGACAGGTAAAACGTCCTGGTATTTTTGAAATGAAAAAAGGGGAGACATTTGCAGATTTACTGTCTTTTGCATCAGGATTCAATGAATTGGCGTATACTGCTTCGGTGAATGTATTGCAAAAAACAGCTAAAGAATTTAAAGTTCGAGATGTAAAATTCGCAGAATTTAATACTTATAAACCGTTGTCCGGGGATGTGTTTAGAGTGACTAAAATTCTGAATCGTTTTGAAAATCGTATCAAAATTGACGGTGCTGTTTTTAGACCGGATACGTATTCTTTTTATGAAGGAATGCGTGTTTCCGATTTGATTGCAAAGGCGGAAGGTCTAAAAGAAGATGCGTATAGCAACAGAGCGAGAATCATTCGACTACAATCGGATTTGACCACGGAAATAGTCAATGTAAATTTAGCCAAAGCCTTAGCAGGGGATCTAGAAGCGGATGTTGCATTATTTAAAGAAGACATCGTAACGGTGTATTCAATTTTAGATTTTGTTGAAGACTTTAAAATAACCATTGATGGCGAAATTAAAAAACCAGGTGTTTATCAGTATCATGAAAACTTAACCTTAAATGATCTATTGGTTCAAGCTGGTGGATTAACAGGATCGGCTTCTAAGAGAGTTGAGGTAGCAAGAATGATTCAATCGGAAGAAATAGACGATGCCAATCCGAATAAAGCGGAACTATTTAATATCGAAATTACGGCTGATAACAATGAACAGTTAAAGAACTTTGATTTGAAGCCTTTTGATGTGGT
This sequence comes from Flavobacterium bomense, assembly GCF_003970355.1. Taxonomy (NCBI): domain Bacteria; kingdom Pseudomonadati; phylum Bacteroidota; class Flavobacteriia; order Flavobacteriales; family Flavobacteriaceae; genus Flavobacterium; species Flavobacterium bomense. The sequence goes on from NZ_RYDJ01000005.1 coordinate 7,489, forward strand.
GAATATCCGTAAAATGGCGGTGTATGATAAACCAAAAATGGTCACTATTAGCGGAGCGGTCCATTATTCCGGGAAATATGTTTTGGCAACTAAAAAAGACAAAGTCTATGATATTGTTGCACGAGCAGGTGGCTTGACATCAGTTGCCAATATAGAGGGCGTTAAGATCAAGAGACCCATTCAAGCCGAACAAATAGAAGCATTGGAAAATGTAAATATGAATTTGGGTAAAAAAGACAGTATCCAAAACAAGCTCACTAAAAAACTAAAAGAAGATTTAAAATTTGCCACCATACCAGTGGATTGGAAAGCCATTGTTGAAAATCCAAAAAGCAACACCAATGTAACTTTGTTTCCCGGAGATGAGATTGAAGTGGCTACTTACAATGAAGGGGTTAAAGTGGCAGGTAATGTATTGTTAACTTCGGAGATTCCTTATACAAAAGGAAAAGGATTTAATTATTACTTAGATGCTGTTGGTGGTATCGATGCCAAGGGCTGGAAGAAAAAAGCCTATATTATTTATCCAAATGGTAAAGCAGATGTAGTAAGTTCTTTCTTATTCATAAAAACGTATCCTAAAGTGACTGCAGGTTCTCAAATTATAGTGCCAGAAAAACCGGAAGTTAAAAAAATGAGTGCCGGGGAATGGGTAGGAATAGGAAGTGTAATGTCAAGTTTAGCGTTACTTATTTTGACCGCTTTTAAGTAGGTATCTTTAGTTTTTGCTCTAGTCCTAAAGGGAATCGAAAATTCAGCACTTTATATTTTTGAACCAGATCCAAAGGAAATGAAAAATCAATAATCTACTTCTCGATACAATTTTATGCAACTGCTGTCGCTATTTTATAAAATCACTCGAAGTGACCCCTCGATAAAAACTCGGGGCAGGCTGATTAACAGACAACGGATAACAGAAAACCGAAAAATGAACGAACAAATACCAAACGATGAAATATCGTTAAAAGAACTTATTGAAAAAGGAAGCGAATGGTTTTCCTATTTGCTTGGGCAATGGAAAATTATTGTTTTAGCAGGAGTTATAGGGGCAGCTTTAGGCTTGGCCTATTCTTTTATAAAAAAACCGGTATATACCGCAACACTATCCTTCGCACTAGAAGATGAGAAGACAGGTGGTGGCTTGGGAGGAGCCTTAGGTTTGGCGAGTTCATTTGGTATAGATCTTGGCGGCGGAGGAGGAAGTATTTTTACCGGATCTAATTTGACCGAGTTGTTCAAGTCCCGCGCTATGGTGGAGCAAACTTTGTTGAGTCCCGTTGTAGTGGATGGAAAAACCATTTCTTTGGCGGAGATGTACATACAAAATCAGGGCTGGAGGGAAAAGTGGAATGACAAACCAAAATTTGCAACCATCCAGTTTTTACCCGATACCAAGCGTACCCATTTTACCCGAGTACATGACAGTATCTTGGGTGTGGTATATCAAGATTTGTCTAAAACGGGATTATCCGTAGGACAAAAAGATAAAAAGATTGCTATTATTAACATAGATGTCTCTTCTACTAATGAATTGTTCTCCAAGTATTTTACGGAAGCCCTTGTCAAAGAAGTTTCTGATTTTTATGTCACGACCAAAAGTAAAAAGGCCCGCATGAATATGGATGTTCTGGAACGACAAACGGATTCCATTCGTGGCGAACTTAACGGAGCTATTACGGGTGTGGCTGTTGCCAATGACAATACTTTTGGATTGAATCCTGCTATGAATGTACGGCGCGCTCCTTCTGCTAGAAGACAGGTGGATGTACAGGCTAATACCGCTATACTAACGGAATTAGTCAAACAAAGTGAATTGGCGAAAGTGACTTTACGGAAGGAAACGCCATTAATCCAAGTCATTGATCGACCTATTTTGCCTTTGAAGAAAGAAAAATTTGGGAAAGTAAAAGGTTTGGTATTAGGTGGGTTTCTGGCGGGTTTTTTAGTGGTATTGGGTTTGATTGTGAGGAGGATATTAAAGATGATATAACAAGTCCTATTTGTTTTATGGCAATGAAAAATTATACGTTAAAAATTCAAGAGATTAGAAAAGAAACAAAAGACACGATAACACTTTGTTTCAAACAGCCGGGCTTGCGTAAAATTAAATATCAAGCTGGGCAATATCTTACTTTATCTTTACAAATTAATGGAAGAAAATATACAAGACCTTATTCTTTTTCTTCATCTCCTTTGGTAGATTCATTATTAGAGACGACCATAAAACGGATTCCGGATGGGATTTTTTCCAATCACATCCATGATACTATTCAGGTAGGAGATATGGTCGAGGTGATGGAGCCAATGGGAGATTTTGTTCATGTTACTAACGAAACGATTAACCGAATTTATTTTTGGGGTGTCGGCAGCGGTATCACACCTTTGTTATCGATACTAAAGGAAGTTTTAATTTCAAATCCATTGGTTCAAGTGAATCTCATCTATGGGAATAAGAATTTTGAATCGACTATATTTTTAGATACAATTAATCAATTACTTGTGCAGTATGAAAGTCAGCTTAAGGTGTGGCATTTTCATACTCAATACACTCATGATAAAAAAAATCATTTTGTAAAATGTGGTCGAATTAACCAAGAGTTCATACTTCATTTACTTAAAGATGTAGTTATTGAAAAAACAGCGCATTATATATGCGGTCCAGTTGATTTAAAAAACACGATTAAAGAAGCGTTGGCTGTTTTAGAATGTCCTAAGGCAACTATTTTTTCAGAAGATTTCGAATTGGTCAAAAATCCAAAAGATTTTGAGGATATACTTACGCAGCACGTTAATATTCGTTTTCAAGGAAACGATACTTTAGTGGAAGTACTGAAAGGGAAAAGTATTTTAGAATCGGCTTTAGATGCTGGAATTGAATTGCCTTATTCCTGTCAAACCGGGAGTTGCAATACCTGCAAAGGGAAATTAAAAGAAGGTAATATGCGCATGATTGGATTGACAAAAGAGCGGAAAGATTTAAAAAAAGAAGATTACTTATTGTGTTGCAGTCATCCATTGACGGATGATGTATGTGTAGAAATTTAAAAATTATAAAAAAATAAAAATGAAGGTAGTTATACTAGCTGGTGGTTTAGGAACAAGGCTATCAGAAGAAACGGTTTTGAGACCAAAACCGATGGTAGAAATAGGAGGAATGCCTATACTTTGGCATATTATGAAAATTTATTCTTCGTATGGTTACAATGATTTTGTGATCTGTTTGGGGTATAAAGGCTACGTGATTAAAGAATATTTTGCTAATTATTTCATGCACAAATCGGATGTAACTATTGATTTAAAAAACAACTCGGTTAAAGTGCATGAATCGGAAGCGGAACCTTGGACCATTACTTTGGTAGATACAGGAATAAATTCTATGACAGGAGGACGTATCAAACGTATTCAAAAACACATAGGCAACGAACCTTTTTTACTTACTTATGGAGATGGTGTTTCGAATGTAAATATTAAAGATTTAGTAACGACACATCAAAAAAACGGAAAGCTTTGTACTGTAACTTCAGTTCAACCTTCCGGACGTTTTGGGGCTTTAAATTTGGGATCTGAAAATCAAGTAGATTCTTTTCTAGAAAAGCCGAAAGGAGATGGAGCTTGGATTAATGGCGGCTTTTTTGTTTGCCAGCCGGAAGTTTTTGATTACATAGAAGGGGATAGTACCGTTTTTGAAAAAGCACCAATGGAACGTTTGGCTGGCGATGGACAAATGGGAGCACATTTACATGAAGGCTACTGGAAACCCATGGACACTCTTAGGGATAAGGTAGAATTAGAGGAAAGCTGGGAGTCTAATACGGCACCTTGGAAAACTTGGTAATATGATGTTTGAAAAATTACAAGAAATATATAAAGGTAAAAAAGTTTTTTTAACGGGTCATACCGGTTTTAAAGGCGCGTGGATGTTGAAGACTTTATCTCTTTTAGGAGCTGATGTAAAAGGTTATGCCTTAGCGCCACAAACCAAAGATGATTTGTTTCATTTAATTGAAGGTGATACTATTTGTACTTCCGTTATTGCCGATTTAAGAGATAAAAAACGTTTGGAAGAAGAGATTGTGAACTTTCAACCAGATTTTGTTTTTCATTTGGCCGCACAACCTTTGGTGCGTTTGTCTTATGAAATTCCTGCAGAAACTTTTGAAGTTAATGTGATTGGTACTGCGAATGTGTTAGATGGGGTTCGTTTATTAGAAAAACGGTGTGTAGTAGTTTTAATAACTACAGATAAAGTCTATCACAATAAGGAATGGATTTATCCTTACAGAGAAAATGATAGATTAGGAGGTTATGATCCGTATAGTGCTAGTAAAGCCTGTGCCGAATTGGTGATTGATTCCTATAGAAATTCATTTTTTAATATAAAGACTTACGAGATTCATCAAAAAGCAATTGCGGTAGCAAGAGCTGGAAATGTAATTGGAGGTGGAGATTGGTCTATGGATCGTCTAATTCCAGATATTGCCAAAGCTTTTGCAACAGAAAAACCGGTTGTGATACGAAACCCCAATTCAGTAAGGCCTTGGCAACATGTTTTAGAACCGGTTGTAGGGTATTTATTATTGGGTGCAAATTTAGCAGCTGAGGGAGTAAAATTTAGTCAAGCGTATAATTTCGGTCCAAATATTTCAGATGCACTTTCGGTAGAGGAAATGTTAAAACTAGCTACTTCAAGCTGGGGGAAAGGAGCGTATATAGTTGAGATGGAAGTAGGACAACCTCATGAAGCTGGTTTGCTGAAATTAGATATTAGTAAAACGATTTCAGAATTGAAATGGCAACCTAAAAAAAATGCACAGCAAGCAGTAGGCATGACAATGGATTGGTATAGTAAATTTGCGAAGGATAAAGAGAATATTTCTAAATATACTAGTCAACAAATAAATGATTTTTTAAATGATTAAAAATATTTTATTGACTGGTGGAACAGGGTTTTTAGGAAGTCATATCTTAAAAAGCTTGTTAAATTTAAATTATAATGTCATTGTTTTAGTTCGTAATAGTTCTGATTTATATCGAATTGAAAATTTAAGACAAAAAATCCAGTTATTCTACTTAAATGAAAATCATAAAAATTTAGGGGATTTGTTTTTAAATAATTTAATAGATACGATCATTCATACAGCGACTGAATATGGTAGAGGTTGTTCATTATCTTCAATATTAGAAACTAATTTAATTTTTCCTATTAAATTAATTGAAGAGGGAATTAAAAAGGATTTGAAATTATTTATTAATACAGATACTTTTTTTGGGAAACCAGTGTATAAAGAATCATCCTATTTAAATGAATATACTATTTCAAAGAAATATTTTTTAGATTATTTATCTGATCCTAAAAGAAATCTAAAAATTGTGAATATGCGTTTGGAACATATTTTTGGTGAAAATGATTCTGATAACAAATTTGTAACCAGTATTTTAATTCAGTTGATCCAAAATAAGCAGGAGGTTTTATTGACAGATGGATTACAAAAAAGAGATTTTATTTATATAGATGATGTTGTAAATGCTTATTTAAAGGTACTAGAGAGCAATGAACATCTCGAAAATTTTACTGAATTTGAAGTAGGAAGAGGAGAGTCGATAAAGGTTAGGTATTTCGTCCAAACATTATCTGAAATTATTCATTCAAAATCCGAATTGAAATTTGGAGCTATAGGAACAAGAGAAGGAGAAATTCAAGATTCTGTAGCTAAGCTATCTAAATTAAAAGAAATAGGTTGGGAATTTAAATACGATATTAAACAAGCAATTCAACGAATGGTTGAATTTGAAGTAGAAAAACGAAGTATTTCTAATAAAAATCCCGATTAATTTTTTTTTAAAAATACGTACTGAATGTCTTAGGAATAATGAAATTCTATTAAACTTCAATTATTAGATGTTTTTATTGTTACTGATTTAAAGCAGGTAGTACGTTTTTTTGAAGAGTATAAATACTATTACTTAAAAGAAAATTTTCGCAAAATCGATATCATTAAAAATCAGATTACTAAATATTATAATAAGACTATTTAAAATAATTTTATATGTTACAAAATTTAAAAGACGTCACTCTCTTAAACAGTTTAAGAGAAATAGCCAAAAAGAAATCGACACAGGTGATCATTGCCGGAGAAAATTACATCCCGGTTACTGGTAAAGTGTTAGATGAAGAAGATATTTTAATGGGAGTCGATGCCGCTTTAGATGGTTGGTTGACTGCAGGTCGCTTTGCCAATAAATTCGAAGAAGATTTTGCAAAATATTTCGGTGCACATAGAGCTTTATTGGTAAACTCGGGTTCATCAGCCAATTTGGTGGCTTTTTACGCTTTGACTTCTCCAAAATTAGGAGAACGTGCCATCAAGCCAGGTGATGAAGTGATAACGGTAGCCGCTGGTTTCCCTACTACCATAAACCCAATCATTCAGTTTGGGGCAATTCCTGTTTTTATAGATATAGATATTGCTACGCACAATGTGAAAGCGGATATGCTGGAAGTAGCAGTAAGCCCAAAGACAAAAGCGATTATGATTGCCCATTCATTAGGGAATCCTTTCGATTTGGATGAAGTAATGCGTGTTGCTAAAAAATACAATCTATGGGTAATAGAGGATGATTGTGATTCTCTTGGAGCGACTTTCAAAGGACAAAAAACAGGAACTTTTGGAGATATTTCCACTTTCTCTTTTTATCCTGCACACCATATCACTATGGGAGAAGGAGGAGCGGTATTGATTAACAATCCAGTATTATCTAAGTTAGCCGAAAGTTTCCGTGATTGGGGAAGAGATTGTTATTGTGAACCAGGTAAAGACAATACTTGTGGGTGTCGTTTCGGGCAAGAGCTAGGAACTTTACCTTATGGTTATGACCATAAATATACCTATTCTCATATTGGATTTAATCTTAAAGTGACCGATATGCAAGCGGCATTTGGGGTATCGCAAATCAAAAAGATAGATGGGTTTGTGCAAAGACGTAAGGAAAATTATGCTGCTTTGTACGAACGTATGAAAGAATTCGAAGAGGTCTTTATCCTTCCAGAACCAACACCAAATTCCGATCCTTCTTGGTTTGGTTTCTTATTGACGCTTAGAGAAGGTGATGCGGCTGACCGTCACATGCTAGTACAACATCTTGAAGAGAAAAAAATTGGTACTCGCTTGTTGTTTGGAGGGAACTTATTGCGCCAACCGGCTTATGCTAATATAGAACACCGTGTCGTAGGCGATTTGACTAATACGGATACGATCATGAATCAATCGTTTTGGCTAGGGGTTTGGCCGGGTTTAAACGAAACACATTATGATTATATAGCTGATGTAATAAGGGAATATTTAAACTCTTAATGTGATAGATTTATTAAAAAGTATTTCTAGGAAAATAGGCTTGGATGGGGCTATTGCTTTTACAATTTTATCAAGGATGATTCAGGCTGGAGGAGGCGTGATTACACTTGTTTTTATAGCCAAATGTCTAACTAAAGTAGAACAAGGATATTATTATACTTTTGGAAGTATATTAGCCATCCAGATTTTCTTCGAACTTGGATTGTCAAATATAATTACCCAGTTCGTAGCCCATGAAAATTCTAATTTGATCTGGAAAGACAAAACTAGTTTTACAGGTTTAGCTGAATCATGTTCACGATTAGCTTCTTTATTAAGGTTTACCATAAAATGGTTTGGTGTGATTGCGATTTTGTTATTAAGTGGTTTGTTGTTAGCAGGCTATGTTTTTTTTGCCAAATTTGGTAGCGCTAATATAGGTGTAAATTGGCAAATCCCTTGGGTTATTTTATCTATTACAACTTCCTTATCGTTGATGATTTCACCAATACTAGCTTTTTTTGAAGGATTGGGACAAATAAAAGAAGTTGCGAAAATTAGAATGATACAACAAGTAGTTCAACTTTTATTAGTTTTGTTGTTTTTTTTGTTAGGGTATAAACTTTTTTCTACTCCGATAGCCGCTATCATAGCATTTTTTATAGTGCCAATATGGATTTTATTAGGTTCTAAAATAAGATTACTTAAGTTTATTTGGAACAAAGTTGGAGAATGGGAAGTCAATTATCGCTTAGAAATTTTTCCATTTCAATGGAAAATAGCATTGAGCTGGATTAGTGGTTATTTTATTTTTCAACTTTTTAACCCTGTGCTATTTGCTACAGAAGGTGCTATTGTTGCCGGACAAATGGGAATGACATTGACTGTTTTAAATGCTGTTTTTTCATTAGGGTTTAGTTGGATTTCTACAAAAGTGCCTATTTTTTCTGATTTAATTGCTAAAAAAGATTATAAACAATTGGATCATTTATTTAATAAAACACTTATCCAGTCAACATTACTAAACGTATTTATCTTAACAGTTTTTTTATTTTTTTTATTTTTTTTGAACCATTTAAATATAAAAATTGGAGATAAAAACTTTAGTGATCGCTTCCTGCCATTTTTACCTATGCTATTTATGATTGTTCCAATTATGCTTAATCACTTTGTAACTTCTTGGGCAACATATCTCCGTTGTCATAAAAAAGAACCTATGCTTTTGCAAAGTATAGTTATGGGTATATTTTGCTCCTTATCTACAATCGTTTTAGGGCGTTATTTCGGTGTTATAGGTATTACTTCAGGTTATATGCTGTTGACAATTTTAGCTTTTATCTGGTCTCGATATACATTTATAAATAAGAAAAAGGTTTGGCACAATGAATAAAAAATTACTTACAATTTGTATTCCTACATATAATAGAAGTGAATATGTTATTAATCAATTGTCTTTTGTGTTAAAAGAATTAAAATCAATTAATAATTTAATTGATGTTAAAGTTTCGGATAATTTTTCTGACATGAAACATAGAGAAAAACTTATTTATTTTCATAAGAATAATCCTCAATTTGAATTATTTTTAAATAAAAAAAATCTTGGGTTAATTGGTAATTTTTATAGTCTGTTGCAAAAGGTTAATTCCGAATATGTATGGTTTTTAGGGGATGATGATGTTTTAATTGATGGTGTATTAGATGTTGTAATAAAAAATATTAAATTAAAAAACGTTAATTATGTTTTTATGAACTATAAATCATTCTATGATAACATTTCTAACTCCTTTTCAACTATTAATTTGATGGGATTATCAGGTTTTGTTCAGAATAATAATACTTTTGCAGTAGATTTCTTTAATAAGAATAAAACATCATGTATGTTTATGTCAGCTGGAATATATAGAACTGAGTTGCTTAAACCCTTATTAAATATTAATAGAAAATCAAGGATTACTGATCCTTTATTGTTTTTTTTTTTATCATCAATTGATAATGTTTATATAGAAGATAAAGTATACGTATTAGATAAATTGTCGGATACAACTTGGAAAAAGGAATCTTTGTCTGTTTTTACATGGATGGTTCCGTATACAATTTTGGAATTACTAAAAATCTCAAACTATAAAAAATCAAATGTAATTTGTATGGTTAAAAATTACTATTTACATGAAAAAAATTATTTAATAATGATTTTCCGTTCACCATTTAAAATAAAAATAGAGATCATATCTATGATGGGAAAACATAATATTTTATTAATGCATAAATCTTTTTTATTTTTAGTTTCAGTTATTATTAATAAATTTTTAAAAATAAAATAATAAAAACTAATTTTTCATTCAATATGTATGTCATATAAATTTTTATTGTCATCACTTTTTTTCGGTTTTTTCTTAATGTCTTTTTTGATTGTTGTTTTGTTTTTTCCGAATTTACAGAATATGCGTTCAGGATTTCAGTTTACTGCTTTTGATTCTGTGATGTTTTATGATATAGCAAGTAAATTATCTATAAATGATTTGAATTCTGGATTTGATCTATTAGCCTATAAAGGGTACCCTATTTACTTGATAAGTTATGTTAAAGTCTTAAATTTTTTGAATATAGATGTGAATTATCAAATTTTACTTTGTAGTAATTTAATTATTGTTGCATTATTGGTTCTTTTATATTCTAAAATGTTGACATTAGATAAAAAACCATTAGCTTGTATTTTTATATTATTTGCTTTATTCGAGCCATCTTTTTTTGGGTTCGCACTTACTCTTGAAAGAGAATTATTTTTGACTTTCTTTTTAGGATTAATATGTTTTAGTTATTTAAAGTTAGAAGGTGTTTATAAGTATATATTTTTGCTTTTTTCCTTTTTTATGTTGTTCAACTTAAGAATTGAAATTTTATTTATTGTTTTTTTATCTGTATTTATTTTCAATGCTAGGAAAATCTTCATTAATCAAAGAACTATATTAAAAAAATATTCCTTACTTATATTTGGAATACTTTTTATTTCATTACTATTTTTTTATTTATATATTAATTATGGTACTCTCTACATAGACTTCATGGAATTACAACTCGATAATAGTTCTAAAGGAGGGATTGGAGGAAAGATTTTAGCAATGCCTCTTCCTGTCAGAATAATAGTGTATTCAATTTTATATTTTTTCCTTCCTTTTCCAACGTATACTATATTTATGCAAGAAATGATATTCCCGTATGAAATTTTTATTTCTATAGCGGGTGTTTCTTACTTGTTTTTATGGGGGTACATATTAAAAAATATAAAATATATTAAAGGGAATTCAATTTTAGTTTTTATAATTTGTATAGTCGGACATATTGTTTTAGGGGGAACTTTGTTTAATTATCGACATAGAATAGATTTAATCGCTCCATTATCTATCTTAGTATTACATATTATAAATTTTAAGATCGCAAATTTTGGTTTTACAGTTAGATTCATACTAAAAGAAACATTTAATTTACTGGGTCTAGCGTTAGTTTCAATAATTCTTTTAAATCTTATTTTATATATTATCATATAATCACCTTAATATGAATAATTCTGAGTTTACAATAATTTTTTTCTCACATCACGACTTTGAAAGTCATGAAATTACAGGTGGGACGCGACGACTATTAGAATTAATAGAAGGTTTTGTTAATGAGGGAATAAAAGTCGTTTTGTTTTCACCAAAATCTGACTTTATTTCTAAAAAGACAAATATTCAACATTTTGAGATAAAACAAATAAAAAAATCAATTTTACCTTTAGGACTAATCAATTTTATAATTAATTATAGATTTGTGACGGAAAGACTTAGGGGAATTAAGTATGATAGATCTGTAGGAATAGATGTGCCTTATGGAATTCAGATGAAATTTTATGGTTTTAAGAACATGTGTTTTATAGTTTGGCAGGATTTTATTAATTACAGAAATATCGCATTTGAGGATAATAATAAAAATAGATTAGTAAACTCTTTATTCATTAAATTTTACAGAATTTCCGAGTCTATTGTATTGAAATATGCAAAAAAAATTATTGTACAGTGCAATTACGATATTGATGTTTTAAAATTAAGACATCGAAATTTATCAGGTGATTTAGATGCTAAAACGGATATTATACCTAATAATATTAATCCTTCGTGGATAAAAGCCATTTCGGATTATGAAGATAGAAATAAGGATCGTGATGGTAAGTTTATTATTTCTTTTATTGGGAATATAAGTGATAGTCGAAAGGGATTATTTTTTTTATTAGAAGCTTTTACGAAAAGTACGATTTTAAAGGAAAAATGTATTCTAAGAATTATTGGTGGAGGAGATAAGTTGTTAATTTATGAGAAAGATTATAAAGAGCATTCAAATATAGAATTTTTAGGTTACCAAAATTTTCCGCTTCCTATGTTATGCAATTCTGACTTACTTGTGGTACCCTCTGTGGCAGATTCCTTTCCAAATACAATTTTAGAAGCTCTCTATTATGAAATTCCGGTTTTAGGTTCAAAGAAAGGTGGGATTCCAGAAGTTTTGTTATTTGAAGAATTGTTGTTTGAATTAAATGTAGATGATTTGAGAATTAAAATTGAAAAATTACTTAATAAAAGTAATTATGAAACTGTAAAACAAAAATGTAAAACTAGAAGAGAGGAATTAAGTTTTAATTGGGTTGAAAGTATGTTGGAAATAATAAAGAAAGATTAATATCATGAAAAGAGTTCTTTTTTATTCTTCTGTAAAAGATTATAAGTTATTTAAATTGACAGGGTTTTATGTAGAGGATGTAAAAGTTCTTGAAGAAGCTGGGTTTTCTGTAATATGTACTAATAGATATATTCCTTTTTTAAAATTTTGGAAATATGATGTTGCTTTTTTATATTTTTACAAGAAATCATTAATACCTGCTTTATTTGCTCGTTTGTTTTTTAAAAAGGTAATATATACAGGTGGTATAGATGAATTAAGTAAAAACATTGTTTTAAATAAAAAGCGACGTGCTGTTTTTCGATTTTTTTTTAAGATAAATTATTTGTTTTCAGATAGTTGTAATATTGTTTCAAAGGGGGACTTCATTAATGTAATTAAAGTATTGGAAAAGTTTCCAAAAATGTCTTCTTCGAAACTGTCGTATTCGCCACACTCTATTAATGTTGTAGATTATAATTTTGCAAATTCCTTTGAAAAAGAGAATATAATTACTACAATATGTTGGATGTCAACAATTTCAAATGTTAAAAGGAAAGGTGTTGATAAAACGATCCATCTATTTAAAAAAATTAAAGCCAATCATAAAGATTATAAGTTATACCTAATTGGTAGTTTTGGTGAAGGAAGTGACTATCTAAAAGGAATAATTAAAAAAGAAGGCTTAGAAGATTCTGTCATATTTACGGGTAATATTGATGAAAACTATAAAATAAATTTATTAAGTAGAAGTAAGTATTATATGCAATTATCTATATATGAGGGCTTTGGAATAGCGGTTATAGAAGCAATGATGTTGAATAATTTTGTTTTTCATACAGGTAATGGAGGCTTACAAGATACGATTGGTGATGGTGGATACCTAATAAAGGATTTTAATGAATATTATGATGCAGTTATGTTTTTTGATGAGTTGGAAAATGAACAATTTATTGATGCAAAGCAATTAGAAAAGAACAAACAATTTGTAATAGATAATTTTTCTAGAAGTTCTAGGGCAAAATATTTTAAAAATATAATTTTAGATTAATATGTTGAAAAATAAAACCTTATTAATTACTGGTGGCACAGGCTCTTTTGGTAATGCGGTTTTAAACCGTTTCCTTCACACAGATCATTTTAAAGAAATTCGTATTTTTTCTCGTGATGAGAAGAAACAAGACGATATGCGTAATCAGTTGAAGAATGACAAGCTTAAGTTTTACATCGGAGATGTTCGTGATTATAATAGTGTAGAGCGTGCGATGCGAGGGGTAGATTATGTTTTTCATGCTGCCGCTTTAAAACAAGTACCTTCCTGTGAGTTTTTTCCTTTGGAAGCGACTAAAACAAATGTTTTTGGGACTCAAAATGTAATTGATGCTGCAGGTGCCAATAAAGTTAAAAAAGTAATTTGTTTAAGTACAGATAAAGCAGCTTATCCTATTAATGCGATGGGAATATCTAAAGCATTAATGGAAAAAGTGGCTGTGGCAGCGTCCAGAAATTTATCTGAAACAACAGTTTGTTTAACTCGTTATGGGAATGTTATGGCTTCCAGAGGTTCCGTGATTCCGTTATTTTTAAAACAAATTCAGGAAGGCAAAATAATCACGATTACGGATCCGAATATGACTCGTTTTTTAATGTCATTGGATGAAGCTGTAGAATTAGTATTGTTCGCTTTCGAGCATGGTAATCCAGGCGATTTATTTGTGAACAAAGCCCCTGCGGGAACAATAGGTGATTTGGCACAAGCCCTGAAAGAACTTTGTAATGCTGATACTGAAATCAAGATTATAGGGACTCGTCATGGGGAAAAATTGTATGAAACCTTGTGTACGCGTGAAGAGATGGTTAAAGCTGAGGATATGGGGGATTTCTACCGAATTCCAGCCGATAACCGGGATTTGAATTATGCACAATATTTTTCGGAAGGAGAACAAGACGTTTCTATAATAGAAGATTATCATTCTCATAATACCGAACAACAAGGCGTAGAGGGAATGAAAAAATTACTGGCAACATTACCGTTAATCAGAAAAGAAATTTTTGGAGAAGATGTAGCTCAAATGCCCGAGTAAAATTAGTGTTCAGTAGTCAGTTTTTAGTGTTCAGTAATCTGACAACAAATTCCAGACAGCAGATATTGACATTAATAATTATCAATCGAAAAACAATATGGTTCCGAAAATAATAAATGGAGGAAATCATTCTGATACTAGAGGTACAGTTCGATTTAACAATTCTTTTGATGCTACGGCTATAAAAAAGATTTATCTTATAGAAAATAAGGAGACCACATTTGTTCGTGGGTGGCAAGGACACCGCACAGAGCAACGGTGGTTTTCTGTTTTACAAGGTAGTTTTAAAATTGAATTGATTGCCATTGATAATTGGGAAAATCCTTCCAAAGGGTTAAAATCACTCTCTTTTATTGTAAATGCTGAAACACTTGATGTTCTCCATGTTCCTCAAGGATACGTAAGTAGTATTCAAGCACTCAAGGAAGGAGCTAAATTGTTGGTCATGGCAGATTATATGTTAGGAGAAATCCAAGATGAATATCGATTTGATATTGATTATTTTAAATAGAAAAGTTTTACACAGATTTTTTTAATTTTTTGAAATTAGTAAGAATCTGTATGTAGCTAGATCAGCTATTATCAGTGTGAAATCAATTAGAAAATATAATTATGATTAAAATAGGAATAACAGGACAGGCAGGTTTTGTCGGGACGCATTTATACAATACTTTAGGGTTATTCCCAGTAGAATTCCAGCGAATTGATTTTCAAAAAGAGTATTTTGCTGATGAAAATAAGCTAAATGAATTTGTTGCTCAATGTGATGTTATTGTCCATTTAGCTGCAATGAACCGCCATAATGACCCTCAAGTTATTTATGATACGAATATTGGTTTAGTTCAGAAATTAATAAAGGCTCTTGAAGTTACAAGTTCTAAAGCACATGTTTTATTTTCCTCTTCTACCCAAGAAGAAAGAGATAACCTGTATGGAAAATCTAAAAAAGAAGGACGGGAGTTAATGATGTATTGGGCTGAAAAGGCAGGAGGAAAATTCACTGGAATGATTATTCCTAATGTTTTTGGACCTTTTGGTCATCCCAATTACAATTCGGTGGTAGCTACATTTTGCCATAAATTATCCCATAATGATACTCCTACTATTGAAGTGGATGGGGATATGAAGTTAATTTATGTGGGAGAATTGGTTGATGCGATTCTTTCAGAAATTAAGAGAGGAGAAAGTAAATCAGAAATTGTTATTCCTCATACTTCGGAATCTAAAGTTTCTCAACTGTTATCGTTGCTGGAAACCTATAAAGAGCAATACCAAGACAACGGGGTAATTCCTACTATCAATACTGCATTTGAACTGAATTTGTTCAATACATTTCGTTGTTATATGGATATTGCAACTCATTTTCCAGTAAAATTTGTCGAGCATACAGATCCTAGAGGATCTTTTGTAGAAATCATTCGATTAGGAGTTGGTGGGCAGGTATCATTTTCTACTACCGTTCCCGGAATTACGAGAGGAAATCATTATCATACCCGCAAAATCGAACGTTTTGCAGTAATTAAAGGGAGAGCCTTAATTCAATTGCGTCGTATAGGTACTGATGAAGTATTGGATTTCTATTTAGATGGAGATGAACCTGCGTATGTAGACATGCCTATTTGGTACGCTCATAATATAAAAAATATTGGGGAAGAGATTCTTTATACCAATTTTTGGATTAATGAATTTTATGACCCGAATGATCCAGATACGTATTTTGAGAATGTGTAATTTGTTTGTACGCTGATTCCGCAGATCTTCGCAGAATATTAAATTTTAGTTTTATAGAAGAAAATGATATTACCTATAAAATTAGAGGATGTATATTTTTAGTATACAAAAATCTAGGTCCAGGATTGTTAGAGTCTGTTTACGAAGCTGCTTTGCTTTATGAACTTAAAAAGCATAACCTTGAAGTTAAAAGTCAAGTTGTACTTCCAGTATTGTATGACGGTATCAATTTAGAAATTGGATTTAGACTAGATATATTGGTGGAGGAAAAAGTTATTATTGAAATCAAATCTGTGAAAGATTTATGTAAATTACATTTTAAGCAACTCTTAACTTATCTAAAATTGTCACGAAAGAAAGTCGGTATATTAGTTAATTTTAATTGTGAAAATATAACAGAAAATATAAAAAGAATAGTAAATGATTTTTAATTAAATCAAAGTAAACATCGGCGGAAATCTATGAGATCTGCGAGAACTAATAAGAAATGAAAGAACAATTAAAAGTAATGACGGTAGTAGGAACCCGTCCTGAGATTATACGATTATCCAGAGTAATGGCAGCCTTAGACGCTTCGGAGGCTATTGAGCATATTATAGTTCACACCGGACAAAATTATGATTATGAACTCAACCAAATTTTCTTTGATGATTTAGGTATACGTAAGCCCGATTTTTTTCTGAACGCAGCGGGGGCAACCGCAACTGAAACCATCGGACAGATTTTAATAAAAATTGATCCATTATTAGAGACTGAAAAACCGGATGCTTTTTTAGTTTTAGGAGATACAAATAGTTGTTTATGTGCTATTCCTGCAAAGAAACGTCATATTCCTATATTCCACATGGAGGCTGGTAACCGTTGTTTTGACCAAAGAGTACCGGAGGAAACGAACCGTAAAATTGTAGATCATGTGTCTGATATAAATTTGACATACAGTGATATTGCACGAGAGTATTTATTGAGAGAAGGATTACCTGCGGATAGAATCATCAAAACCGGTTCTCCGATGTATGAGGTTTTGAATCATTATTTGTCGGATATTAATGCTTCGGGGATTTTAAATACGTTGCATTTAGAAGAAAACAAATATTTTGTGGTTTCGGCTCATAGAGAAGAAAACATCAATAACGAAAAAAATTTCAAGGGATTAATGGATAGTTTAAATCTGATTGCTGAAAAATATGGCTATCCAATTATTGTGAGTACCCATCCGAGGACTCAAAAGATGATTGATTCCAAACAAATTGTCATGCGTCCGGAAGTCCAATTCCTGAAACCAATGGGCTTTAATGATTACAATGCATTGCAAATGAAGTCGTATGCCGTTTTATCAGATAGCGGAACCATATCAGAAGAGTCTTCTACATTAAATTTTCCAGCCTTGAATATCCGCGATGCCCACGAACGTCCTGAAGCCATGGAAGAAGCTTCTGTAATGATGGTGGGGTTGAACCCGGAAAGAATCATGCAGGGATTAACGCAATTACAAACCCAAAAAAGAGGTGCTGAACGTAATTTTAGACCTGTATCTGATTATTCAATGCCCAATGTTTCGGAAAAAATGGTACGGATTATTTTGAGTTATACGGATTATGTGAAGAGAGTAGTTTGGAGTGAATCCATTTAAGACAGTAATATGAATATCCTTTTTTTGACATTAGTTAAAATTAAATCCTTGGAGGAGCGAGGGATTTACACGGACTTGCTTCGTAAATTCAAAGAAGAAGGACATAATGTTTTTGTCGTGAGCCCTTCCGAACGCAGAGATAAAAAAAAGACTCACCTTTCAACCAAGGATGGAGTGAGTATCTTGAATGTCCGTACTTTTAATCTTCAAAAAACGAATATTGTAGAAAAAGGGATTGGTACATTAGCGATTGAATATCAGTATTTAAATGCTATTAAAAAATATTTTTCGACCATAAAATTTGATTTGATTTTGTATTCCACACCACCGATTACTTTTTCGAAAGTAATTGATTTTGTTAAAAAAAGAGATAATGCTTACTCCTATTTGTTATTAAAAGATATCTTTCCTCAGAATGCGGTGGATATGAAAATGTTAAAAGAAGGAGGTGCGTTACACAAGTTTTTTCTAAAAAAAGAACGCAGACTATATGAACTTTCAGATACAATAGGCTGTATGTCCGAGGCGAACAAGAAGTATATAATAGACCATAATCCAACAATAATTCAGGAAAAAGTGGAGGTTAATCCTAATTCGATAGCTCCAATAGAGACGGTACAAACAGCAGAAGAGAAGCGAAAAATCAGGAAGAAATATGGCTTGCCTTTTTCTCGAAAAATAATAGTGTATGGCGGAAATCTAGGAAAACCCCAAGGGCTCGATTTTTTGTTAGAAACAATAATTTCAACGATTAATCCAAACGTATTTTTTTTAATAGTAGGATCTGGTACCGAGTTTAACCGAATTTATAAATGGTTTCAAAATAAGCGACCTAAAAATGCAATGTTAGTATCAGGATTACCAAAGCAAGATTATGACAAGCTTTTAAAGGTTTGTGATGTTGGAATGATTTTTTTGCATCAAGACTTTAAAATCCCTAATTTTCCTTCTCGATTGTTGTCGTATTTAGAAATGAAAATGCCTGTAATTACTGCTACTGATTCTAATACAGATATTGGGAGTATTATTAAAAAAAATAATTGTGGGTATTCAGTTTTATCTGGAGATAGTGAGAGCATGCAAAGCGCAATAAATAAAATAGTCTCCAATGATGAAGCCTTTTATAAAATGCAGGAAAATGCATGGAATTTATTACAACGAGAATACACTGTTACTCATTCGTATCAGCTGATTAAAAACAAAATAGAAAATGTATAAATTCTTTTTTAAAAGAATCATTGACTTCATTGGAGCGTTAACTGGACTGCTTTTTTTAAGTCCGTTGTTCCTTTTGGTCACAGTAGGGTTATATTTCGCCAATGAGGGGAAACCCTTTTTTTTTCAAATGCGTCCCGGAAAAGACAGGGTGATTTTTAAAATCATCAAATTCAAAACCATGAATGATAAAAAAGATAGTGAAGGGAATTTATTATCTGATGAACATCGTTTAACAAAAATTGGTAAATTTGTCCGAAAAACTTCCTTGGATGAAATCCCACAATTGCTTAATGTAATTAAAGGAGAAATGAGCCTTGTAGGACCACGTCCTTTACTTCCTGAATATTTATCTTTGTACAATGAAGTACAAAAAAGACGTCACGATGTAAAACCTGGAATTACGGGTTGGGCTCAGGTCAATGGACGAAACTCCATATCATGGGATGAAAAATTTGAGCATGATGTATGGTATGTGGATCATTTGTTTTTCATGTTGGATTTAAAAATATTTTTTTTAACCTTAAAAAAAGTTTTTAAGTCTGATGGGATTAGTCAAGTAGGTCAAGCAACAATGGAAAATTTTAAAGGAAATTAAGGATATGAATATTTTATTAACTTCAGCAGGACAACGTGTTTCGTTGGTTAGAGCGTTTCAAAAAGAAATAAAAAAAATAAGTGAGACTGCAAAAGTTTACACTGTTGATTTAAATCCAATTTTAGCCCCGGCTTGTCACGTTTCTGACGGATATGATTCCATAACAAAGGTAACGGATGAGAATTATATACAGGATTTGTTGGAAATTTGTTTAAAGAGAAGGATTAAGTTGATAATTCCTACTATTGATACAGAGTTGTTGATCTTATCTGAAAATAAGGATTTATTTATTCAGAATGGGATAATTCCAATAGTTTCGGACTTTAAATTTATTCAAAAATGTAGGGACAAACGAATTAGTAATGAGTTTTTTCTGGAAAACGGGATAGATATTCCAAAAGCTATTGATAAAAACAGACCGTCGTTTCCGTTGTTTATAAAGCCTTATGATGGGAGTTTAAGCAGGGATATCTTTGTGGTAAAAAATGATTCTGAGTTAACAGAATATCATTTGTCTAATAGTAAATTGATGTTTATGGAGTATATCGATAATTTGGAGAATGACGAATACACAGTAGATGCTTATTATGATAAAAATAATGAATTGAAATGTGTTGTTCCACGTAAGCGCATTTTTGTGAGAAGTGGTGAGATAAACAAAGGGGTTACCCAGAAAAATGAAATAAAAACGTTTGTAAAATCTAAACTTTCTAAAATTGAAGGAGCAATAGGATGTTTGACTATGCAGTTTTTCTTTAATCCAATAACCAAAAGAATCATCGGGATTGAAATTAACCCACGTTTCGGAGGAGGATATCCATTAAGCTATTTAGCTGGGGCTAACTTTCCGCAATGGTTAATAAAAGAATATTTATTGCACGAAGACATACCTTACTTCAAAGGATGGGAGAATAATTTGTTAATGCTTCGTTACGATGATGAGATTTTAGTCCATAATTATGAAGTATAAAAAAGCTATTGTTTTTGATTTGGATGATACTCTTATATATGAAATCAATTTCTTAAATTCTGCATTTAGAGAAATTTCGAAATTTATTGACCCGGATAATGCTACTTCTATTTATAATTATATGGTTCTTTGTTATAAAGAAGGTAAAAATGTTTTTGAAGAATTACTACTTATATATCCCTTAATACTTAAAGATGAATTGTTAACTATTTATCGAAATCATTTTCCGTCAATAGAACTAAATGAGGGTGTAATTGAAGTTTTAAATTATTGTAAAGAAAAAAGCTTTTTTTTAGGTTTAATATCTGATGGAAGATCTATTACTCAAAGGAATAAACTCGCAGCAATTGGTATAATAAGTTTTTTTGATAAAATTATTATTTCGGAAGAGTTTGGAAGTGAAAAACCCACTTTAGAAAATTATAAAAATTTTTTTGAAATTGAGGCAGAAGAATATTTTTATATAGCTGATAATCCAAAAAAAGATTTTATTTCTCCTAATAGATTAGGATGGAGTACTGTGTGTTTAAAGGATAAAGGATTAAATATTCATCAACAAAATTTTGATTTGCCACCTGAGTATTTGCCAATAAAAATAATAAATAGTTTAAAAGAATTAATCGGAATAATAGAATGAATATGTATACCACTAATATTTATATGGGCTAGGGTAAAAACAATAAAATATGAATAATCCAAAAATATGGCTTTCGTCCCCACACATGGGAGGTAACGAACAAAAATTTGTAAATGAGGCTTTTGATACCAACTGGGTTGCGCCACTAGGGCCTAATGTAAACGGTTTGGAACACGATTTAGAATCCTGTCTAGGGAATCAATCTCAAGTCGGAGCTTTAAGTTCGGGTACGGCAGCGATACATTTAGGTCTGATTTTATTAGGAGTTCAAGCAGGTGATGAAGTGCTTTGTCAGAGTATGACTTTTTCGGCTTCGGCTAATCCTATATTGTATCAAGGAGCAATTCCTGTTTTTATTGACAGTGAAACGGACACCTGGAATCTATGCCCGATTGCCTTAGAAGAAGCTATTGTAGACCGAATTGCTACAGGAAAAACGCCTAAAGCGATTATTGCAGTGCATTTGTATGGCGTGCCGTATCAAATTGATGAAATTAGAACAATAGCGGATAAATATGGTATTCCAATTCTGGAAGACAGTGCGGAAGCATTAGGGAGCAGTTATAAGGGACAAAAATGCGGTACTTTCGGAGATATTGGAGTTCTATCTTTTAATGGAAATAAAATCATTACCACTTCCGGAGGTGGTGCTATTGTTACTCGAACAAAGGAGTTGAAAGACAGAGCTGTGTTTTTTGCGACCCAGTCGCGAGATGATGCGCCGCATTACCAGCACAGTGAAATAGGGTATAATTATAGAATGAGTAATATTTGTGCTGGTATCGGCCGCGGTCAAATGGAAGTTTTAGACGATCATGTGGCTTTGAGAAGAAAAATGCATGCTTTTTATGTTGATTTATTCAAGGATATTGCAACAGTAACCGTTTTTGAAGCTCCAAATGATGATTATTTTGCTAATTACTGGCTGAGTTCCATTGTGGTGGAACCTGATGCAGTGAAAGGAATTAATAGAGAAGCTTTGCGTTTGGCTTTCGAGCAAGCCAATATTGAATGTCGTCCTTTGTGGAAACCAATGCATTTACAGCCTATTTTTGAGAAGTACCCATACTATGGAAGTACAGTTGCTGAAACTTTATTTGAAAACGGATTGTGTTTGCCTTCCGGTTCTAATTTGACGAATGAGGAGAGGGAGCGGATTGCCGGGGTAGTGAGAAGGGTTTTCGGTTTGTAGTTATCTGTTAGCTATTGTCAGTTCGAAACTGAAAGTTGATAAGTATGCAAATAACGGATATACGATCTTTGTAAAAGTAAACTTTTAAAAATATAGAGTATGACACAACGCCAAGCTTTACAGTTATTTGAAGAAAAAAAAGTGCGCACCCTTTGGGATTCTGAACAAGAGAAATGGTATTTTTCTATAGTGGATGTTATTCTTGTACTAACCGATAGTACAATCCCTAGAAGGTATTGGACGGATTTAAAAAAGAAGTTGTCCAAGGAAGGGAGCCAGTTGTACGAGGATATCGTACAACTGAAAATGCAATCTGCCGATGGAAAGTTTTATAAAACTGATGTGGCAGATACCGAGCAGCTTTTCAGACTGATACAATCGATACCTTCACCAACAGCGGAACCTTTTAAACTTTGGTTGGCACAAATAGCATCAGAACGTTTGGATGAGATGCAAGATCCTGAACTGACGATCGATCGCGCCTTAGAACAGTATTTGCAATTGGGTTATTCGGAAAGTTGGATCAATCAACGACTGAAAAGTATTGAAATCCGAAAAGAACTGACCGATTCACCCTGTTGGATGTTTACTATCCCACAGGGTAAATGGAAAAACAAAGGGCTGAAAGAAGGAATTCAGTTTGCAACATTAACCGATATTATTACCAAAGCTTGGTCGGATAAAACTACTAAAGAGTATAAAATTTTGAAGGGATTGAAAAAGGAAAATCTGCGGGACAATATGACTAATACAGAATTGATTTTGAATATGCTAGCGGAGGCTTCTACCAAAGATATTTCGCAAGCCGTAAATCCTAAAAGTTTTGAAGAGAGTCAAAAAGTGGCTCAACAGGGGGGAAACGTTGCTAAAGTAGCTCTTCAAGAATTGGAAGCTAGAACAGGTAAAAAAGTTGTAACAGGATTGAATGCAAAACAGGTTTTGCAAGAGAAAAATAAAAAACAGTAATCGATTTGCAAAAAAGAACGATTGAAGGATGATCCACCACATTACCAACACAGTGAAATAGGGTATAATTATAGAATGAGTACTATTTGTGCTGGTATCGGCCGCGGTCAAATGGAAGTTTTAGACGACCATGTGGCTTTGAGAAGAAAAATGCATGCTTTTTATGTTGATTTATTCAAGGATATTGCAACAGTAACCGTTTTTGAACCTCCAAAAGATGATTGTTTTGCTAATTACTGGCTGAGTTCCATTGTGGTGGAACCTAATGCAGCGAAAGGAATTAATAGAGAAGCTTTACGGTTGGCTTTCGAGCAAGCTAATATTGAATGTCGTCCTCTGTGGAAACCAATGCATTTACAGCCTATTTTTGAGAAGTACCCATACTATGGAAGTACAGTTGCTGAAACTTTATTTGAAAAGGGGTTGTGTCTGCCTTCCGGTTCTAATTTGACGAATGTAGACAGGGAGCGGATTTCGGCAGTTGTCCATGCTTTTTTTAAACAACGTAACTAATTTCTAAATAAAAATTTCACGCAGATTGGCGCAGATTAAAAAAGTGCAGATTAGCGCCTATTTTTTAAAGATTTTAAAGAATCTGCGAAAATCGGCGTGTAAAAATATCCAGATATCCCCGTAAATAAAACATTGTTAAGTGGTACAATATTAAGTACATTTTTTTGTACATTTGTAAAAAATAAATAAATTATGAAAGCGATAACAATTTCAGCATTAAGAAAAGGGATGAAAGAATACTTTGATTATGTTTCTCAATCGATGGAAGTAATTGTAGTTCCTAGAAATAAAGAGAATGAAGCGGTTGTCATTATGTCAATTCAAGAATATAATTCACTTTTGGAAACAGAGCATCTGTTATCCACCAAGAGTAATAGGAATAGACTTCAAGAATCTATTGGTCAACTAAAGGAAGGAGAAACAATTCCCTATTCATTAGATTAATAGAATTTACAAAATCATAAAATCGCAATGATTCTAAATCACAAACTGGAATGAAGAATGGCGATTCCTCCCGACAGCTATCGAGAACGACAAAAACAAATATTATCTTCATATGAATATCGAATTTACAAGTCATGGTTGGGAAGATTTTACTTACTGGATAGAAAATGATGCTGATGTACTTGATAAAATTAAAGGGTTAATAAAATCAATTAAGCAAAATTGTTTTAAAGGGATTGGAAAACCAGAACCTTTAAAGTTTGGGTTAAAAGGATTTTGGTCAAGAAGAATTACGGGTGAACATAGATTAGTTTATTCCATAAAAGGAACAAAAGGGATTGATCAAAAATGTATTATTATTCAATGTAGATTTCATTATGATGACAAATAATACGTTCTATTTGCAACTGCCAATAAAATAATTTCAAAAATAATTATAGGAGGAAATCATTCTGATACTAGAGGTACCCTTCGATTTAATAATTCTTTTGATGCAACGGCTATAAAAAGAATTTATCTCATAGAAAATAGCAAAACCACATTTGTTCGTGGGTGGTAAGGACACCGCACAGAGCAACGGTGGTTTTCTGTTGTACAAGGTAGTTTTAAAATTGAATTGATTGCCATTGATAATTGGGAGAATCCTTCCAAAAAGTTAAAATCACTCTCTTTTATTATAAATAAATGCTGAAACACTTGATATTCTCCATATTCCTCAAGGGTACGTAAGTAGTATTCAAGCACTCAAGGAAGGAGCAAAATTATTGGTCATGGGAGATTATTTGTTAGGAGAAATTCAAGATGAATATCGATTTGATATTGATTGTTTTAAATAGAAAAGTTTCACGCCGATGCGTTAAAAAAATTTCACGCAGATTGGCGCAGATTAAAAAAATCTATACAATTATGGAATTTGATTCCGTAATTGTATAGATTTGTAGAATGATACGTAGAGAAGCAGAAAAAGAAATTATAGCTTTGGCAAAGCAGTTTAAAGCAGTTGCCGTGGTTGGACCGAGACAGTCTGGTAAGACTACCTTGGTACGGTGGATTTTTAAAGACAAGGAGTATGTGAGTTTTGAAAATCCCGACATTCGTTTGTTTGCTATTGAAGACCCAAGAGGCTTTTTGTCAAACTATCCCAATGGAGCAATATTTGATGAGGCGCAAAGAGTTCCAGATATTTTTTCCTATTTGCAACAAATCCTTGATGAATCAGTTGTAAAAGGTTTATTTATTATAACGGGTTCAAATAATTTTTTGTTGCAGGAAAGCATATCTCAGAGCTTAGCAGGAAGAGTGGGTTATCTTAATCTGTTACCACTGACTTTGCACGAAATAGGTGATAAGGAGCGTACTATTAGCCAGACTATTTTTAAAGGTTGCTATCCTTCGTTATATAATGACACTGTTGATACTACGCAGTGGTATTCAAATTATATTAGAACATATATTGAGCGAGACGTTAGGCTGATTAAGAATATAACCAATTTGGTGGTTTTTGAAAAATTCTTGCGATTATGTGCTGGTAGAATTGGTCAGTTGTTGAATATGAATAGTTTGGCGGTAGAAATAGGTGTTGATACAAAGACGATTAGTTCTTGGATTAGTGTTTTGGAAGCTAGTTTTGTAGTGTTCCGTTTACAACCGTATCACTCTAATTTTAACAAAAGAGTTGTAAAAATGCCTAAATTATATTTCTATGATACGGGATTAGCGTCTGCCTTATTGGGAATTCAAAATAGTGAGCAAATTGACGTTCATCCATTTAGAGGTGCGCTTTTTGAAAATTTGATTATTGTTGATTTTCTTAAAAGTAGATTTAATAAAGCCAAGACCAATAACCTTTATTTTTGGAGAGATAATTTAGGGAAAGAAATAGACTTGATTATTGATAATGGGATGGATATAATTCCTATTGAGATAAAATCAGGGCAAACAATAACCATTGATTATTTTAAAGGAGTTGTTTATTGGAATAAACTAGCTCAGAAAGAAGGGGGATATGTGATTTATGGGGGTGACTTGGTTCAAAAAAGGAGCAATTCTATTACGGCAATTCCATTTAGTGCAATAAATTCGATTGAAAA
Source organism: Flavobacterium bomense (assembly GCF_003970355.1). Taxonomy (NCBI): domain Bacteria; kingdom Pseudomonadati; phylum Bacteroidota; class Flavobacteriia; order Flavobacteriales; family Flavobacteriaceae; genus Flavobacterium; species Flavobacterium bomense. The sequence continues at coordinate 33,579 of NZ_RYDJ01000005.1, forward strand.
TAAACTACTGTAATCTTTTATTGGTTTTAGTAGGATTCGTAATGATATAAAAGAATATCCCACAATGAAAATTGAGTTACCTTTATTGCGAGGTGTTGATTTGGGCTTTGTTCCAAAAATCAAACAATTGTTGGCTATAATCTCTGAATCGGTTCCTTTTATACCTAATGTGAGTAATTTAAGTGATAAAATTGGTATAAATAGAACTACTTTAATGACTTATCTACATTATTTGGAAGAAGTAGGTTTGACCATTAACTTGCAAAAAGAAGCTAAAGGAAGTGTGAAATTGCAAAAACCAGCTAAGATTTATTTAGAAAACACAAATTTAATGTTTACACTTTCTCCTTCAAAAGCTACTATTGGTAAGGCTAGAGAGACCTTTTTTGCAAATCAATTGGGGTATAAAAATAAGTTGAGCCATCACGAAAAAACTGATTTTTTTGTAAATGATTTATATTCTTTTGAAATTGGAGGAAAGGATAAGTCGATGAAACAAATTGAAGGTATCGAAAATTCCTATATCGCCGCAGACGATATTGAGTATGGTTTTCAGAACAAAATACCCTTATGGTTGTTTGGTTTTCTGTATTAAGTAATAACCCTGGTATAATGTTGTATTTTAAAATCAGGATAAAATCATGTAAAAATCTGATTTAAAGCTGTTTTACTTAAAGTTAATTCTTTTGACTTTACGACTTTTAAACTTTCGACTTACTTACAATTAAATGATAGAATAAATAAAATTACAATTACAATATGACCATTGAAAAAACAAATATAAAAGATTTAGTACTTATTACCCCAACAGTTTTTGAAGACTCGAGGGGTTATTTTTTTGAGGCCTACAATCAGGCTCAATTTCATGAACATGGGATGTCCTATCAATTTATACAAGACAATCAGTCTTTCTCCAAACGCGGGGTGATTCGGGGATTGCATTTGCAGATTAATCCTTTTGCACAAGCTAAATTGGTGCGGGTGCTTGAAGGAGAAATCCTTGATGTGGCGGTCGATTTACGCAAAAACTCATCTACTTATGGACAGCATTTTAGTGTGATTTTAAGTGCAGCCAATAAAAAACAATTGATGGTTCCCCACGGTTTTGCCCATGGTTTTTCGGTTTTGAGTGAAACTGCTTCGGTGCTATACAAAGTAGATCAATTGTATCATAAGGAGAGCGAAAGGGGGATTCGGTATGATGATCCTACTTTGGCCATTGATTGGCAAGTGAGTCCTGATGAAGTTATTGTTTCTCAAAAGGATTTGGTTTTGCCGAGTTTTGAGGATATTGATTGGGAGTTTTGAAATTGGTGTTAGGTTTTGGGCGCTAGGTTTTAGGTTTAAAGTTGTGGTTATATCAAAATTTGGTTTTACATGTAAAGTTTGCAAAGGAGACGTTAAGGGCATTACGATTGTTGGTTTAACCAGTGGCAGTGCTCCGGAAAAGTTTTTGTTACAGAGTTAAAATATTTTTGGCGATTAAAGTAAAAAAAATTTAAATGGAACTAAAATATGGAAGAAGATATTCGATGTAAACAACGTTTTGGAAATTATCTGAAAGCACTGGGACAGTTGCAGAAATTCATAGCGAAAGGTAATTTGAATGAATTGGAAGAACTAGGGCTTATTCAAGCTTTTGAATTTACACATGAGTTGGCTTGGAATGTAATGAAAGATTATTTTGAATACCAGGGAAATACGACTATCACGGGGTCTAGAGATGCTACAAGAGAAGCCTTTCAAAAAGGATTGATTCAGGATGGGGCACAATGGATGGAAATGATAAAAAGTAGAAACCAATCTACGCTTACTTATAACGTAAGTACAGCAAACGATATTAGAGACAGAATATTAAATCAGTATTACGATTTGTTTGTCTCTTTTAAAGAAAAAATGAAAGAATTTTAGAATGATACAATTTGGCTTAAAACAGAAAGATATAGACAAAATAAATCAGGTTTTTGCAAGCTATGAAGGAATTGATAGCGTTGTTATTTATGGTTCTAGAGCTAAAGGGAATTTTAAAGTAGGTTCTGATATTGATTTGACGATCATCGAGAATTCATTAACTTTTCCAGAGTTTTTAGAAATAGAGAATGCATTAGATGATTTATTACTCCCTTATAAAATAGATTTGTCTCTAAAACGAAAAATATCAAATGTTGATTTGCTTTCGCATATTAACAAAATTGGGAAATTGTTTTACAAAAGAGGAAATAGCCCAGAGTGACGATCGATTCCATTTAAGACTGCCTAAAGTCTTAAAAAATGTTTCATTGTTTAAAAATTTACCGTTAAAAGTTGTCAATTAGATTAGGAGTTAATTTTAATCATTACGTTTGAAAGCCAGATTAGCAAGGTAAATTTCTGATGCTTTAGCTAAAAAATAAAGTTAGTTTGTAGATCAGTCGGTTTATTAAATATAAAAGGGTAACCGGAATCTTTTATGCCAAATGTTTTTGGCGTTGAAAAAATAAAAATGAAAAAAATACTAGTTACTGGTGCCAAAGGGCAATTGGGTTCGGAATTAAAGGTATTGTCTAATAATTACTCCCAATTCGAATGGATTTTTGCAGACAGAACGCAAGTTTCCTTGGATAATTTGTCGATTTTACAAAATCAATTAGAAGAAATTACTCCAGATTTTATATTAAATTGTGGTGCCTATACAGCCGTTGATAAAGCGGAAACAGAACACGAATTAGCGGATATTGTTAATCATTTAGCGGTCGCCATTATTGCTCAATATACGAAAGATCATTCTGTAAAACTAATTCATATTTCTACTGATTATGTTTTTGATGGGACATCAGCTGTCGCATTGAGCGAGGAGGCCCTAACGCAACCTGTTAATGTGTATGGAGCGACCAAAAGAGCGGGAGAGTTAGCTTGTTTGAAAGCAAATCCCGATGCAATTATCATTAGAACTTCATGGGTGTATAGCAGATTTGGGAACAATTTTGTAAAAACCATGCAACGATTATTACAAGAACGAGATACGATCAGTGTGGTTAACGATCAGATTGGTTCGCCTACTTATGCTGCCGATTTAGCTCAGGCTATGATGACTATTGTAACAGCACCAGACTGGATTGCCGGAATCTATAATTATTCGAATGAAGGAGAAATCAGCTGGTATGACTTTGTCCTGGCAATCCAGGAAATTGGTGGGTATACTTGTGAAGTGAAAGGAATTCCCTCAGCGGCTTATCCTACACCTGCCAAACGTCCAGCTTTTTCTTTATTGGATAAAAGCAAGATTAAACGAGTTTATGGTATTGTTGTTCCGGATTACAAAGAGAGTTTAGCTGTTTGTATGAAAGGTGGGTTATGAGTTAGGGGTTGTGTAAAATTTCCGTTTTGTCCCACCCTTAAAGGAAGCCGAAAATCCAAAACGTAATTTAAATAAAGCCTGTTAATTTTAAATCGGATTTTGTGTTTCTTTTTTGCTCCCTTTAGGGACAGGGGAAACAAAAAAGAAACTAACTAAATTTTATTTTTCGCACGCTCTAGGCCAGGGGGAAACAAAAAAGAAACTAACTAAATTTTATTTTTCGCACGCTCTAGGCGAGGGGGAAACAAAAAAGAAACTTACTAAATTTTATTTTTCGCACGCTCTGGGCCAGGGGGAAACAAAAAATAAATTTAGGGAAGTTTTGTTAAAACGAATTAAAAATAAAATCTAAAAATGAAAAAAATACTAATCACCGGTGGGGCCGGTTTTATTGGGTCCCATGTCGTACGGCTTTTTGTAAAGAAGTATCCGCAATATCAAATTGTTAATTTGGATGCACTCACGTATGCTGGGAATCTCGAAAATATTGTTGATATTGAAAAAGCGCCTAACTATACTTTTATAAAAGGAGATATCGTTGATGCGCCATTCATTGATCAATTGTTTGCGGAGCATCAATTTGATGGTGTTTTGCATTTAGCTGCCGAATCTCATGTGGATCGTTCTATAACCGATCCGTTGTCTTTTGTGAAAACAAATGTTATCGGAACGATGAATTTATTGAATGCGGCTAAGGCTACTTGGCAAGGCAATTACGAAGGAAAACGTTTTTACCACATCAGTACCGATGAGGTTTATGGCAGTTTAGGTGCCGAAGGGTTGTTTACGGAGACTACTGCGTATGATCCTAATTCTCCGTACTCGGCTTCAAAAGCCAGTTCGGATCATTTTGTCAGAGCGTATGGAGAAACGTATGGCTTGCCTTATGTGTTGACCAATTGTTCCAATAATTACGGGCCGTTTCATTTTCCTGAAAAATTGATTCCATTATTCATCAATAATATCATTCAAAACAAACCCTTACCCGTTTATGGTGACGGGAAATATACCCGCGATTGGTTATTTGTAGAAGATCATGCGGTAGCTATTGATTTGGTTTTTCATGAAGGAGTTAACCATGATACGTATAATATTGGTGGATTTAACGAATGGCAAAATATTGATTTGGTTAAATTGCTTTGCAAAATAATGGATGAGAAATTAGGAAGGGCGTCCGGAACTTCGGAACAATTAATTTCGTACGTAAAAGACCGTCCCGGACATGATTTGCGTTATGCTATTGATGCCAGTAAGATAAACAGAGAATTGGGATGGAAACCATCGGTTACTTTTGAACAAGGATTGGAAAGGACCGTAAATTGGTATTTGGAAAATCCAACCTGGCTGAATAATATTACTTCGGGGGAGTATGCAAATTATTACGAGAAGCAGTATAATTAGTGGTCATTGATCAGTGATCAGTGGTCATTGTTTAGTGATCAGTTGTCCGTTTTTTTAATTGATGTAGATTTAACTATAGAAAAAACTTCCTTTGTAAGGTATTAGTTAAAAAAATAAATTATTTTAGATTAAAAATTATACCTGTGAAATTTAGTGCCTTTGTGGCAAAAAAATAAAAAATATATGAAAGGAATTATATTAGCCGGAGGTTCCGGGACCCGTTTACATCCGTTAACGCTGGCCATGAGCAAACAAATGATGCCGGTTTATGACAAACCCATGATTTATTATCCATTGTCTACTTTGATGATGGCGGGAATCAATGAAATATTAATTATTTCAACTCCTCATGATTTGCCTAATTTCAAAAAATTATTAGGCGATGGGTCTTCAATTGGTTGTCAATTTAGTTATGCGGAGCAGGCCATTCCTAATGGATTAGCGCAAGCTTTTGTTATTGGAGAAGAATTTATAGGGAAAGACAGCGTAGCTTTGGTTTTAGGGGATAATATTTTCTTTGGATCCAATATGGATGAATTGTTGCAATCCAATACCAATCCTAAAGGTGGGGTCGTATTTGCGTATCATGTTTCAGACCCGGAACGATACGGTGTAGTCGAATTTGATGCTGATTTTAAAGCGCTTTCTATTGAAGAGAAACCGTTAGAACCCAAATCAAATTATGCGGTACCCGGTTTGTATTTTTATGATAATTCAGTAGTGGAAATTGCCAAGAATATCAAGCCAAGTGCTAGAGGGGAATATGAAATTACTGATGTAAATAAAGTGTACTTGGAAAAAGGGGCTTTGAAAGTAGGAATTTTAAGCAGAGGTACGGCCTGGCTAGATACCGGTACTTTTAATAGCTTAATGCAGGCGGGACAATTTGTTCAGGTTATTGAAGAGCGTCAAGGATTGAAAGTGGGCTGTATTGAAGAAATTGCGTGGAGACAGGGTTTCATTAGTGAGCAACAATTGAAAGATCTGGCCGAGCCTTTGAGGAAATCAGGTTACGGAGAATACCTGCTGGGATTGCTGAAGCATAAGTTGTAAGCATTTCGGGCGCAGTATTTAGACAAATGATGCAGTACGGGTAGTTATAGCTACAGTCCAAAAACAAAATTTCCGAATAATTTTGGCACAGCGAAAATAGATGAAATAAGGAAGTTGAAAGTTTAAACGTCATAAAGTCAAAAGGAGCATTATTGTAAAAAGTAATTTAATATCAATCTGTTGCGTCATTTTGTTTATTTTTAATACACGACAGTATATAATAGTTGTTACTGAGTTTCCTCTTCCCATTCAAAAAATAATCTGTGAAAATTGGTGTAATTTGTGTTAAAAAAGACTCGTTATTTGATTTGCTTCGCCTATTTGAACACAGCTCTTTGGTCTCCTTCCTCTAACATCTATCCAGACAAAACACCTCTATTTTTAATACACGACAGTATATAATAGTTGTTACTGAGTTTCCTCTTCCCATTCAAAAAATAATCTGTTAAAATTGGTGTAATCTGTGTTAAAAAAGATTTCTTATGTGATTTACTTAAGCCGTTTGAACACAGTTCTTTGGTCTCCTTCCTCTAACATCTATCCAGACAAAACACCTCTATTTTTAT
>NZ_RYDJ01000005.1:40030-199820 GCF_003970355.1 Flavobacterium bomense
GTGATTTACTTAAGCCGTTTGAACACAGTTCTTTGGTCTCCTTCCTCTAACATCTATCCAGACAAAACACCTCTATTTTTATTGATGACACACAAGGAATAGTCTTTTTGTTCGGCTTAAAAAAAATAGTGCGTGTAAGAAAATGTTTTATTTCATATATTTGACGTGAATATCGTTTAAAGCGCATAACCTAAAACCAATCAATTTTGAACCCGGAAACCAACAGAAATGCAACCCGATTTAATTCTAAATTTTTTTCAAGAATAAACCGAAGGCTGAACATGCATAATTTAGGTTATTTGCCCCGATGGATCATCGTATTAATTGATCTTATGGTGCTTACCACCTCCTTTGTGTTTACTTTTCTGATCTTTAAAGGAACAGGAATGGATTATATTATTACCGACCACAGCACAATTTTAATTGCTGGTTTTTTTGCGACTAATTTGTTTTTCTTTTGGCTTTTCAGAACCTATTCCGGGATCATTAGGCACTCTTCTAATATTGATGCGGTCAAGTTGTTATTTTCACAAATGTCCGTACTGATTGTTTTTTTTATTTTTAATTTTCTTTTCCAAATTTTTTTTAAACAAAAAGCATTCTTAAATACAGCCCTTTTTATCAATATTGTACTTTCTTTTTGTGGCCTGTTTTTATACCGAGTGGTCGTGAAGCAAACGTTTGAGTTATATTTTTCAGAAAAGAACGACAGTAAATTGATACGAACCATAATTTATGGAACCGATGCCAATGCGATTTCGGTAGCGAATGCGCTGAAATTTGAAACACCATCCCGCTTTAAAATAGTCGGGTTTGTAGATAAGAACAATCAAAACGCATCTAAGCGCATGCTGGATTTGCCTATTTTAATCCAAAAGAAAAAGTTGCCTACACTAATGCGTTCTATAGGTGCCGAAAGTGTCATTATAGCGGATAAAAGTTTGTCTAAAGAAGAACAGATTGTGATCGTAGACCAGTGTCTGGAGTATAATTATAAGGTATTTACCGTTCCGCTGATCTCCGATTGGGAAAATCAAAAGGAAATTTCCCAAAAAGTAAAAACCATACAAATTGAAGATTTGCTGGAGCGAAAACCAATAGTGCTGGACAATAAAGCCATATCGAAACAATTAAAGGATAAGGTAGTTTTGATTACTGGTGCAGCAGGTTCTATAGGAAGCGAAATCGTCCGACAAATATTGGTGTTTAATCCTAAGAAAATTATTATTCTGGATCAGGCGGAGACCCCATTGCATCATTTAAAACTGGAAACCGAAAACATCAGTACCACAGTAAAAATATGCACGGTAATTGGAGATGTCAGAAACAGACAGGCTATGGATGAAATCTTTAAAGCCTACCGTCCGCAGGTTGTTTATCATGCTGCAGCTTATAAACATGTGCCGCTGATGGAAGAAAATCCCTGTCAGGCTATATTCACCAATATTGAAGGAACTAAAATTCTGGCTGATTTGTCTTGTTTGTACAAAGTCAAAAAGTTTGTGATGGTCTCTACCGATAAAGCGGTAAACCCCAGTAATGTCATGGGAGCCAGCAAACGGATCGCCGAAAAATACGTGCAGTCCTTGCAACTCAGGGATCAGATTGAGAACGGGGCGGAAGCTACAAAGTTCATTACGACGCGTTTTGGTAATGTTTTGGGATCCAATGGATCTGTAGTGCCTTTGTTTACAAAACAAATTGCCGAAGGAGGGCCGCTGACCATCACCCACAAGGACATCATCCGTTATTTTATGACCATACCAGAGGCGTGTCAACTAGTGCTGGAAGCGGGTGCGATGGGGAACGGAGGGGAGATTTATATTTTTGACATGGGGAAACCGGTTAAAATTATTGATTTGGCTCGAAAGATGATTAAGTTAGCGGGATTTATTCCGGATAAAGACATTAAAATACAAATTGTAGGGTTGCGTCCCGGGGAAAAATTATACGAGGAATTGCTCAATGACACGTCTAAGTCGATACCCACACACCATGCTAAAATTATGATTGCGCAGGAAATTCAAGAAGAGTTTGAAGCATTACATGCAGATATTGATGAATTAATTTGTATTGCCAGCAGGTTCGGAAATAAGGCTATTGTGACGCAAATGAAAAAGATTGTGCCTGAATTTAAAAGTATGAATTCAGCGTATGAAATATTAGATAAACACGAGGAAGTTGCTGCGGTTCCTTATTTAACAGAACAATAATTATTGTGAACTTCTCAATACGCTTCGCACTCGGAGCGACGTGTTTCGAGAACCGTTTTTAATTCCAAATTTATTACTTCCCATACGATCTCCCAAAATCAAGATCACTCGTACGGATGAAAATTGCAATTAAAACAATCTTCATCCAGCGAGTTTCATATTTGACTTTATGATGTTTAAACTTTGGACTTAATTGGTTCCGAGTTGGGTATGGATTATTTATTTTTCTTTGCTTTAATCAACAGCTCCAGCTGATCCCAAAGTGCTTCCGGTATCGCTTCTAACAGATTGAATTGTCCGGCGCCTTTCAGCCACTCACCACCATCAATCACCACCACTTCACCATTGACATACGCTGAAAAATCAGAGACCAGATAAGCCGCTAAATTAGCCAATTCCTGATGGTCTCCCACGCGTTTCAATGGCACTTTTTTTGCCATATCAAATTTCTCGGCTAAGTCACCGGGTAGTAAACGGTCCCATGCGCCTTTAGTCGGAAAAGGTCCCGGTGCAATTGCATTAGAACGGATTCCGTATTTTGCCCATTCTACAGCAAGACTGCGCGTCATTGCCAGGACACCTGCTTTTGCTGTCGCACTAGGCACCACATAAGCAGAACCGGTCCAGGCATACGTTGTTACGATGTTTAAAATGGTTGCTGATTTTTGTTTGGTGTCAATCCAATGTTTCCCAAAAGCAAGGGTGCAGTTTTTTGTCCCTTTCAAAACAATATCAATCACGGTGTCAAAAGCATTAGCAGAGAGTCTTTCTGTGGGGGAAATGAAATTTCCGGCGGCGTTATTAAGCAGGACATCCACTTTGCCAAAAGTGTTCAAAACCTCTTGCAGCATGTTTTCGACTTCACTATAATGACGTACGTCACATTGAATAGGAAGGCAGGTTCCGCCAGTTAGCGTTTCCAGCTCCGCAGCGGTTTTTTTTAGTTTTTCTAAATCCCTGGAGGTGATGGCGACTTGCGCACCTAATTCCAAGAAATAGTGAGTCATCGCTTTTCCTAAACCACTTCCGCCTCCGGTGACTACAATCACTTTGCCTTTAAGAGCATCGTCCCGTAACATTTTATCTGTATAACTCATGTTTTTTATGTTTTAATGGTAAATATAGCAAAATTAAATAGTATGCATGCATAATAAAATAATAATATATTGAAACGATTTGCTAAAGGATGAATCCATTACACGACGATTCAACAGTTTCTCCCGCGTGTGTGTTGTAATCATTTTTGTTTTTGGAGTGCATGCTTTTTCTATAATCGCCCAATTTGGGGTGTAATGATCGCGTACTATGGGAACTTCATAACAATAAATATACTCGTGCTGCTATTTGGAAGTTTACTCCTAAAAAAAATCATTAATTCTAATCATAAAAATAGGGTTTTATAATTAGAATTAATGATTAGAGGTGTTGTTTTATTAAGTCCAACAATTCAGCGTATTCTGTTGTTTTATTGAATTGTAACTTTGTTAACGGATCTGGTTTACCTTTTTAGTAAAAGGAAAAGAAGTTTAAATTTACATTTTGTGGATGATAAAAATAGTCGGTCGTTTGTGCAAGTCGATGGTTTCTTTTTTCCAGGCCGCAATTTTCTTAGTCTTGATATATTCGGTAGGTAAAGTGATATCCGCAGCAATGCACAAGTGTGTTTCAGGATGCAGTGTTTGTACTAAATCTTCCAATAATTTGTTGTTGCGATACGGCGTTTCTATGAAAATCTGAGATTGATTTTTTTCAAAAGAAACTCTTTCCAAGGTTTTGAAACTGGCTTTTTTTTCGTCTTTTTCAATAGGCAAATAGCCATGAAACGTAAAGCTTTGTCCGTTCATTCCGGAAGCCATCATGGCCAAAAGAATGGAAGAAGGGCCAACCAAAGGAACAACCTGAATGCCTTTTTCATGGGCTAATTTAACAATCACAGCGCCAGGATCAGCCACTCCGGGACAGCCTGCTTCGCTCATTAATCCCATATTTTGCCCTTCCAGCAATGGTTGTATAAAGTCTAAATGTTCTTTGGTTTCAGTGTGTTTGTTTAAAACAAAAAGTTTTAACTCAGATTGTTTCTTCTCAGGACTAACACCTTTGATCGATTTGCGGGCTGTTTTGTCGTTTTCTACAATATAATAATCAAGGAGGTCAATACTTCTTTTTATGGTTTGCGGCAAAACATCCATAGGATCGCAATCGCCCATTGTGGTAGGGATTAGATAGAGTTTTCCTAAAACAGCGTTTGGTTTCATAGGTGTGATTTATGTTCCTTAAAATAGTGTGTTTATAGTATGATCAGTATATTGTTAGGATATCCAAAATAATTTTATCCGAAAAAACTAGGTGTGTTTGGCGATTAGCTTTTGTGCAAGAACCGTACACGCTTCATCCAGCATGTTGTACACAATTTCAAATCCATTAGGCAAACCAAAATATGGATCAGGAACATCTACTTTTTCGTTTGGAAATAATTCATTCAAAATTAGTTGTACTTTTTCTATTTGTTTCGGGTGCTCCGCAAGCTGCACTACATCCTCATAATTGGAATTATCCATGACATAGATATAATCAAATGTGTCGAAATCAGCACTGCTGAATTGCCTTCCTTTTTGATTTGAAATGTTGATTTTGTTTATTTTTGCAACAGCAATAGAGCGTTCGTCTGGCGAATGGCCAATGTGCCAGTATCCAGTTCCTGCCGAATCCACTGAGAATTTGTTCTTTGGAAGCTTAGAAGCTAATAGGCCTTCAGCCAATGGGGAACGACAAATGTTTCCCAAACAAACCATTAAAATTTTTATGGACATAAGGTGTCTATAGCGTTAATTTTTTATTGATGTCTTCCACAAATTTTTTGAATTGTTTGTCCGTAGCCACTAAATTATCAACGGTTTTGCAAGCGTGTAATACTGTAGCATGATCGCGATCTCCAATTTGGGAACCAATATTTGCCAAAGAGGCTTTTGTGAATTTTTTTGCAAAAAACATCGCCAGTTGTCGGGCTTGCACCACGTGTCTTTTTCTGGTTTTGGATTGCAGTGTTTCTAAATCCAGTTGGAAATACTCCGAAACAATTTTTTGAATGTAATCAATAGAAATTTCTCGTTTTACATTTTTTACAAATTTTTCAACGACACTTTTAGCCAGTTCCAGCGTTACTTCTTTTTTATTAAAAGACGATTGTGCAATCAATGATATAATGGCTCCTTCTAATTCCCTTACATTCGATTTGATATTACGCGCTACGTATTCGATGATTTCGTCCGGAATTTCAACGCCGTCTCTGTACAATATGTTTTTTAGGATGGAAATTCTGGTTTCATAATCCGGTTGGTGCAATTCAGCACTCAATCCCCATTTGAAACGCGAAAGTAACCGTTGTTCAATATCTTGCATGTCAACAGGCGCCTTGTCCGAAGTTAGGATGACCTGTTTGCCGTTTTGATGTAAATAGTTGAATATGTGAAAAAACACATCCTGAGTTCCTGACTTTCCGGAAAGAAATTGCACGTCATCAATAATTAAAACATCAATTAATTGATAGAAATGGATGAAATCATTTCGGTTATTTTTCTTAACCGAGTCGATGTATTGTTGGGTAAAAATTTCAGCCGAAATGTATAAAACGGTTTTTTCAGGGTATTTGTCTTTTATTTCTACCCCAATGGCATGCGCCAAATGCGTTTTTCCAAGACCAACACCACCAAAAATTAATAACGGATTGAACGAAGTTCCACCCGGTTTATTGGCAACAGCCATACCTGCAGAACGAGCCAATCGATTTGAATCCCCTTCTAAAAAGTTGTCAAAACTATAATTTGCATTCAGCTGTGATTCGATTTTTAAATTTCGGATGCCTGGAATTACAAATGGATTTCTTAATTCGGGGTTTAAGTTTTTAAAAGGTGCATCTACTTCTTGCGGCTTCATAGGAACTCTATTGGCGCTTGGCAACTGTTCCGTAAACGGTTGTTTATTGCCGTAAGTGTTTTCCATTCTGATTTTATAAAGTAACTTAGCATTTTTTCCAAGTTCTTTAGTAAGGGCCACTTTTAACAATTTTACATAGTGCTCCTCGAGCCATTCGTAGAAAAATTTACTAGGTACCTGAATATATAATGCGTTATCGGTAAGTTCAACTGATTTGATTGGTTCGAACCAAGTTTTGTACGCTTGGTCTTGGATGTTGTCTTTTATGAAAGACAAACAGTTTTCCCATACTGATTGAGCAGTTTTGTTCATATATTCTATTAAATTATTTTTAATTGGTAATTTTTATCTTACTAAAAAAAAGAGGTTGTGTGATTATTTATTGGGGTAACAAATATGTGAACAAATTTCTGTAAAAAAAAATATATAGGGCACTAATTTCCCGAATTATTGTTGTAAGGCGCTTTTTTAAATTTAAATTTTTTTAATACATAAGTAATGAAAGATCATCAAATAGAAGTTCGGGTGCGATACTCGGAAACGGATCAAATGGGAGTTGTATACCATGGGAATTACATTCCTTATTTTGAGATAGGAAGGGTGGAATGGCTTAGAAACAAAGGGATCTCCTATAAAAATATGGAGCAAAGCGGAATTGCGCTGCCTATTGTTTCTATGAATATTAATTATAAAAAATCAGCGCGCTATGATGAGTTGTTAACGGTTCATACGATTTTCAAAAGCCAGACTTCGGTGAAGATAGAATTTGATTGTGCTATTTATAATGAATCTGATGAGTTATTAACAACGGCTCAATTTATTTTGGTTTTTGTCTCCTTAAAAACAGGTCGTCCAATGGCTCCTCCAGCGTATATTTTAGAATTGTTAAAAACAATCGAATAAAGTACAAAAGAAGCAATATTGAATGGGAATTAGAGTCGTTTTATACCGATTTCAAACATCGAATTGAAAGTGTCGAATAGTTTTTCGGCATTTTTTTTTCGGGTTTTTAGCTCGATTTTACCTATCGGAAGGGTAGTGATCGCACTTATTTCCATTTCCTGAGATACAATTTCCAATTTTTGTTCCTTGATGACCCGCATTACTTTATTCATATTTTGGTACTCAAAGGCGAGGCTAAAATGACAATCGATTGTTTTCTCTATAATGGCACAGCTTTCCAGAATCAGTTGTGCCGTGGTTTTATAGGCAGTAATCAAGCCGCCAACGCCTAACTTCACGCCGCCAAAAACCCGAACTACGACTAGCAGGATATTAGTGACTGAAAACGACTGAATTTGTCCGTAAATAGGCATACCGGCACTATGGCTTGGTTCTCCGTCATCGTTTGCTCTATAGGCCACTGTGCTGGTGCCAATTTGATAGGCATAGCAAAAATGTCCTGCATGAGGATGTTGCTTCCGCAAAATATCGATGAGCGGCTTTACTTCGTCCTCCGATTGAATGGGATAGGCATAGCCAAAAAATTTGCTGTTTTTTTCTTTGAATAGCAGTTCCTCTGAAGAAAATGCAATGGTGTTGTATGTGTCTTTCAATTGAAATTAAAAAAAAGAGTGAAATTTGAAATTTGATATGATTTGAAGCGGTTCTTTCAAATTATTTTTTTGTCCAGTAAATGGATGACATCTTCTGTGCCTACTTGTAAATTCCAAACTTCAAATCCCAATGCGAGTGCGACATCTGTATTTTCTTTTTTATCATCGACAAATAATGTTCGCTTGGGCGCTAATTCATGGTTGCTTATCAAATGATGAAAAGCGTCAGGATTTGGTTTTCTTAAGCCTAGCTCAAATGAAAAATAGACTTTCTCAAAGCATTGGTAAAAATCCCTGTAAAAAGAAATCCCGTTTTTGCGTTCGAACGTTTCTATATGAATAGCATCCGTATTGGATAATAAAAACAAGCGGTATTTTTGCGAAAGCATTTGCAGGAATTCCAATCGATACAACGGGAAATCGAGGAGTATGGCATTCCAAGCGGCTAGAATTTCTTTGGTGGTGGCATTTGGAAGATGTTTTTGAATGCCCAAAAGGAAATTTTCACGGGAAATTTTTCCGGTTTCAAACTGGATGTTCAAATGGTCTAAATCAGCATTCCATTCCTTCAGGCCTAATTTCTGGAACGCAGTAACGGTGGCTTGTTTGTCTAAGTTGATAAAAACATCTCCAAAATCAAAAATGATAGTGTTAATCATGGTTTCTGTGAATTAGAAGTTCGTCTGAACCTATGCATTGTTTTGTGAACTGTTTTTGAACAAGAATAGGCGCCTTGATTCCAGTTTTAAATTGGATATTTCCAACAAATATTCGAGCTTCATCCCAAAGATTAGCATCGATAAAAGTTTGCAGCGTTTGCCTTCCGCCTTCAATGATAACGGATTGAATTTGATGTTTGTACAGGGATTGAACCAAGTGTTCAGCTGTGTTTTTTTCAAAATCGATGCACTCAAAGATAGTATTTTCTTTTTCAACACCCGTTTTAAATCCGGAAAAAAGGATAGTTTTAACGTGATTGTCAAAGATGTGACTGTCTTTTGGGATGCGGTTCTTTTGATCTAAAACCACCCGAATGGGATTGTTTCCATACCAATCGCGCGCATTGAGTTTTGGGTTATCATCAATAACAGTTTGTGTTCCCACCAGAATGGCTTGCTCCTCGGTGCGCCATTTATGAACCAGTTGTCTGGAATAAATAGTGGTGATCCAGACCGGTTTTTTTTCTGATTTTTCTTTTGGCGCAATAAAACCATCTTGACTTTGTGCCCATTTCAAGATAATATACGGCCTTTTCTTTTCGTGAAAGGTAAAAAACCTTTTGTTGAGCTCCTGGCATTCGTCTTCCAGAACGCCCAGGGTTACGTGTATTCCGGCTTCCATGAGCTTTTTGATTCCGTTTCCTGCCACTTTTATATTGGGGTCAACAGTGCCTATAACTACATTTGGAATTTTATTTTTGATAATCAAATCACAACAGGGCGGTGTTTTGCCAAAATGACTGCAGGGCTCTAAACTCACGTAAATAGTTGCTTTATTCAGCAGCGATTTGTCTTTTACGGAATTTATTGCAAGGACTTCTGCGTGCGGTTCTCCTGCTTTTTGATGCCAGCCTTCGCCAATGATGTTGTCGTCACAAACAATTACACTGCCTACTAACGGATTTGGATAGGTGGTTCCCAGACCATTTTTGGCCAGCTCGACGCACCGTTTGATGTATTTTTCATGTATTTTCACTCTACAAAAGTAGTGATTTTTGCGTGTAGCCCCAATCAGGTACCCAAACTTGGGATTGAGGCAGGATTAGTTTTAAAAACTTTAGAGAATAACAACAAACAATTGATACTTTTGTGGCTAAAATTAGTTTCTGAAAAAAAATGGAAAAGTACCGCATTAGAAAAATAAAAAAAGAAGACAATCTCGCAGTTGCAGCATTGATACGAGCAGTTTTTGACGAATTAAAGATTCCAAAAGTAGGAACGGCGTATGAAGATCCGTATTTGGATTTAATGTATGAGGAGTATAATAAGCCAAAATCAGTTTATTATGTGGTGGAAAAGGATGGGAAAATTATAGGTTCTGCCGGGGTTGCCCCACTTGAAAATGAAGCAGAAACCATTTGTGAACTTCAAAAAATGTATTTCCTGCCGGAAACCAGAGGTCTTGGACTTGGAAGTCAGATGATGGCTCAGTGTTTAGAAAGTGCCAAGGATTTTGGTTTTGAAAATTGTTATCTTGAAACGATGCCATTTATGCTTGATGCCCAGAAACTGTATAAGAAAGTAGGTTTTGAATACCTTGAGTCGCCCATGGGAAGCACTGGTCATACCAGTTGTCCGATATGGATGCTCAAAAAATTATAAATCATGAATTTTAAATGAAAAACAGTTCCGTTAAAATTAGAGATTACAGAACCCAATTTATTCAAGAACTGACTCCAATTTATGATGCCGGAGAAGCAGAGAGTTTTTTCTATTTAATAGCAGAAGAAAAGCATCAACTGAAAAGAATAGATCTGGCCTTGCATCCTGATTTGGTTTTTTCGGAAACGGAAACGGTAGTTTGGAACTCGATTTTGGCACAATTAAAACAGGAAATCCCGATACAATATCTTTTAGGCAAAACGAGTTTTTACGGATTGGATTTTGAAGTCAATGAAAATGTATTGATTCCAAGACCCGAAACCGAAGAACTAGTCGCATGGATTATTAGAAATAATTTAAAGATTGAAAAATTCAAAGATTTAAAGATTCTTGACATAGGCACGGGAAGTGGTTGTATTGCTGTTTCATTGGCAAAACACATTCCGAATGCGCAGGTTTTTGCAATTGATGTGTCTGAAAAAGCGTTGGCTACAGCCCACAATAACGCCCACAATAATGCTGTAAATATTACTTTTATCAAGCAGAACATTCTTGAAACTGAAGATTTACTTCAGGAATTTGATGTTATTGTTTCTAACCCGCCGTATGTTCGCAATTTAGAAAAAGAGGAAATTAAGAAAAATGTATTGGACTATGAACCGCATCTGGCACTTTTTGTAGAAGATAATGACGCATTGATTTTTTATAAAAAAATAGCCAAACTGGCTCAAAAAAATCTGCTGCCAAACGGAAAGTTGTATTTTGAAATTAATCAGTATTTAGGCAAAGAAATGGTCGATTTACTCGAAAAAATGAATTTCAAAAACATCGAATTACGAAAAGATATTTACGGGAATGACCGGATGATTAAAGGAGAAATAAGTAATTAGTATTTATAAGTTGAAAACGGATCAGTTTTTCAAAAGTTTTAGAGACTGACCACTGTAATCTACTCATAACGCAAGGCTTCAATGGGATCCAGGACCGCCGCTTTGATTGCGGGATATAAACCGGAAGCAATCGCTACAATGAAACTGGTAATAAAAGCCGCCATGATAGCGCCCCACGGAATTACAAAGGCAAAGTCCATGGCTGTGGCAATACCAAATCCGATTAGGATTCCAAAAATAATGCCTACTAATCCGCCCATTTGGCCTATCAGTAATGTTTCTATAAAAAACTGAATGGCGATTGTCGTTTTCTTGGCTCCCAAGGCTTTACGGACTCCAATTTCCCGGGTGCGTTCCGTAACGGAGACGATCATGATATTCATCAGGGCTATCGAAGATCCCAGCACGGTGATGATGCCTATAAGCCAGGATGCCAGTCCCAGGTATTTTGTGATTCCTAAAATTCGGTTGATCAAGTCATCGCTGCGCACGACGCCAAAATTACTGTCTTCTACGGGACTCAATTTACGAACCCGGCGCATCGTACTTGTGGCGTTGTCCAAGGCTTGTTCCAGTAATTCTTTTTTGCCCACCATGACACTCACTGTATAATTGATGTTGGGTGCCGTAAACAAGGAGCGCGCTAGTTGAATTGGAATCAAAACCCGTAAATCCTGACTGTTCCCAAACGTGGATCCTTTCTCTTTCAAAACTCCGATGACCTTAAATTTAGCTCCTCGGATGGATATTGTTTTATCAATGGGATTTACGTCTTTCAGCAATCCTTTTTCAAAATCAGACCCTACAACACATACATACGCATTGTTGTCAATGTCAAATCCTGTAAAATTGCGACCGGAACTGGTTGCTAATCCGGAATTCGTTATGAAAAATTCGTCAACTCCGAGGATCGCATTTTCGGGATCCGTTTTTGTTGCCTCATATTTTACTTCGGCGGCAGATGTCGCGGTAAAGGAAAGCGACGTTTCTGTAAATGGGTAGTTGTATTTTTTCTTGAAAGCTACAGCCTCCGGATAAGAAATGATGGGATTAATGATTTCTCGCTCGTCCCCGCCACGATTTCGAGTGGTGTTTTCGTACTGTTTAATGTTGAAGGTATTGGCTCCCATGGAGGCAAAATCTGAGGAAATAGTGTTTTCAAGTGCCGAAACAACCGTAAGAATACTGACTAAAGCCGTGATCCCAATAGCGATAATCATCACCGTAAGCACCGTTCGCAACAATTGCGTTCGGATGGAACCAAATGCAATCCGAATATTTTCTTTGAATAATTTTAACATCATATACGTTTGACACGAAATTACAATTTTTGTTACAAATTAAGCTTTCGAAGACAGAATATTTATTTTGAATCAATATATTTGGTGGGAGAAAAATTTAAATTTCCATTTTTAGGAAATATATTTTTTTGAAATTTTTAATTTATAATTATTTGAAATGAATAATATTTTTTTCGCCTTTTTCTGTATTCTTTTTTGTAGCAATATTGGTCACTCCCAGAATTTTAAAATCACTAAAATGATTGCTGATAAAACAACAAAAGTACCTTTAGAAAACGTTAATATATATAATGATAAAGATAATTCTACAACAAATCAAGAAGGATTATTTGTATTTATTTCTGGCCGTAATGAAATTAATTTTAATTTGCTGGGCTATAATTCTCTGAAAACTACTTTTGAAAGAATAGAAAGGCACGACACCATTTTTATGGAAGCCAAAGCGTTTGAACTAAAGGAGGTTGTTGTGGCTAATAATGAATCGTTTATCAAAAAAGTATATGATAAAATGGTCGACAATTATAGTGCAAAGTATACTTCAAACTTCTTTTTAAGAAATGTACTCAAAAAAGGCAACAGCATCGTCGTGTTGCAGGATATTCACGCCAAAAGAGGTAAAAATTCATTTCCCAAAAATTTTAGTGAGATCGAAGTTTTAAATATGAGGAAAACTAGTTTTTTTGAAAAAAAGAAGCAGATTGATTTTGCCTTTCCAGATTTTACAGAGTTTTTTGGTGGATTCTATCCAGCGTTGGATCAAAATATTTTTACCGAGGTGGATTATAATGATTTTGATTTTAGAAAATTTTTATTTGAAGCCAAACAAAAAAATGTTTGGGGGCAAATTAGTAAAGGGTATTTTATTATTAATAGAAATGATTACGCAATTGTCGAATTTTTTGTGTCAATCTATGATAATCCTGAAGTAATACCTTTTAAGAAATTTAAGCTTTCAAGTACGCAATATAGGACCACACGATACGAAAAACTCGTCACCTACAATAAAAACAGTACAGTAAATAAATACTATCTCAATTTAGCAAAACTGAATGCACAGGTAGAAGTATTAGCTGATAAAAATAGCGCTGGGTCATTTAAATACAACTTAACAATGGATTATTTTACAACCAATTCTGTTACTAATGAAAAAGTAGAATCCAATTTTGCTGTTGACAAAGATGTTTTTAAAGCTAAATTTCCTTATTCGGCAACCTTTTGGAACACTCAAAATCAACTGCCTTTAACGAATGAGCTTAAAGATTTTTTGAAACGAGTTTCTGATAACAAAGACCAAAAGAAGGAATTTGAGATAATTGGAAATTTCTAATTTTTTTTATTTAAAAATCAGGATATTTGCAGAGAGAATTAGGATTTTCAATGTAGCCATTACGATTTTGAAGAAATCGATTTTGTTTTTTGTAATTCGTATTTCGTAATTTGTAATTAATTAAAATGGCATCAAAACCTAGTATTCCAAAAGGAACCAGAGATTTCTCACCAACCGAGGTGGCAAAACGGCACTATATCATCCAAATCATAAAAAACAATTTCGAGAAATTTGGTTTTCAACCCATAGAAACCCCTTCATTTGAAAATTCCGAAACCCTAATGGGAAAATACGGAGAAGAAGGCGACCGTTTGATTTTTAAGATTTTGAATTCCGGAGACTATTTGGCGAAAGCCAATGCCACGCATCTCGAAAATAAAGACAGTACAAAACTGACAGCGAGCATTTCGGAGAAAGCGTTGCGGTATGACTTAACCGTTCCATTTGCCCGGTATGTGGTACAGCACCAAAACGAGATTGAATTCCCGTTCAAAAGATACCAAATCCAACCCGTTTGGAGAGCGGATCGCCCCCAAAAAGGCCGTTTCAGAGAGTTTTTTCAATGTGATGCGGATGTGGTAGGGTCTAAATCATTGTGGCAAGAAGTAGAATTAGTGCAATTATATGACACTGTTTTTTCAGCTTTGGGATTAGAAGGGGTAACCATCAAAATCAATAATCGAAAAATATTATCCGGAATTGCAGACGTGATTGGAGCATCGGATAAACTGATCGATTTCACAGTGGCACTCGATAAACTGGACAAAATTGGCGAAGACGGTGTCAAAAAAGAAATGATGGAGAAAGGAATTTCAGCAGCAGCAATTCTGAAAGTCCAGCCGTTATTCCATTTTACAGGAACCATTTCTGAAAAAATAAGCCAACTTTCAGTCTTGCTTGCTGAGTCAGAGGAAGGAATGAAAGGCGTGGAAGAATTGCGTTTCATTTGTGATAATGTGATGAAATTAGGTTTGAGCAATTCGACTTTAGACCTGGATGTAACTCTGGCTAGGGGATTGAATTATTATACCGGTGCCATTTTTGAAGTGGCGCCGCCAAAAGCTGTTGCAATGGGCTCCATTGGCGGCGGCGGACGATACGATGATTTGACCGGAATTTTTGGATTGAAAAACATGAGTGGTGTGGGGATTTCTTTTGGACTGGACCGCATTTACCTGGTGATTGAAGAATTGAATTTGTTTCCGGAAACCGTAACAGCAACTTCAAAAGCATTGTTTATTAATTATGGTGATGCTGAAGCTTTTTATGGATTGCAAGCCATTCAGAAGCTTAGAGCTGCAGGAATTAAAGTGGAATTGTATCCGGATAATGCTAAAGTGGCCAAGCAGTTTCAGCATGCGGACAAACGAGGAATTCCTTTTGCCGTAATTGCAGGAGAACAGGAAATAGCGTCGGATACGTTTGTGCTCAAAAATTTAATATCGGGGGAACAGCGTACAGTGGATTTTGAGAGTCTAAAACAAGATTTATTACGGTCTTAAACACATAAAAAAAGCTCCGTTTTAGTACACGAAGCTTTTTTTTACTATTAGGTAATGGTGAATTAATAATTGTTTAGAATAAAATCGTGAGTTTTTACTTTCTAAAAGTGTTCTAAATAAAAAATTTTAACAAAGCTAAAGAAACAATAGCAAGATAATCTTAAAATAATCTTAAAATTTTGAGTACTCAGGTGTTATATTGAAAAGAAAAGCGAAATCAATAAAAAGATGACAATTTGACATTTTAAAAGAATTGGCAGTACTTTTGCAATCCCAAAAAGAATAAAAATGAAGTTTAAGAATATTTTTAAAAATACGAGTACTATGACTACCGAAAATACAGAAATCGATCAAGAATTAGAGGAGGTGACATTAGAAAATAATGCCAATGAAGAGCAAATCATTGTTGAGGAATTAAGTGTAGAAGAGCAATTAACGCAAGACTTAGCTAAAGAGAAAGATAAATATTTACGCTTATTTGCTGAATTTGAAAATTACAAACGCAGAACAACCAAAGAGCGTATTGAATTATTCAAAACGGCTAATCAAGAAGTGTTATTAGCGATGCTGCCTGTATTGGATGATTTTGACAGGGCTTTGGTTGAAATAAACAAATCGGATGACGAATTGTTGACAAAGGGAGTGGAGCTTATTCATGAGAAATTAAAAAGCACTTTGATTTCTAAAGGATTAGAGCAAGTTGAGGTTAAAGCTGGAGATGTTTTTGATGCGGATTTTGCAGAGGCAATTACTCAGATTCCAGCTCCAAAGATGAAGGGGAAAATTGTTGATGTTCTTGAAAAAGGATATAAATTAGGAGACAAGATCATTCGTTTTCCAAAAGTGGTTATCGGTCAGTAGAGATGCGATTTATTGCGTCTTAATTAAATAGACAAAGACGAGATACATTGCGTCTGTACTGTATAAAAAAATAAAAATGAAAAAAGATTTTTACGAAATATTAGGCATTTCTAAAAGTGCTGATGCTGCTGAAATTAAAAAAGCATATAGAAAAAACGCTTTACAGTACCATCCTGACAAAAATCCCGGAGACAAATCGGCAGAAGATAAATTCAAACTAGCTGCTGAAGCTTACGAAGTATTGAGCGACCCTCAGAAAAAAGCCAAATACGACCAATACGGCCATCAAGCTTTTGATGGATCGGGTGGTTTCAGTGGCGGAGGTGGTCACGGAGGCATGAATATGGATGATATTTTTAGTCAGTTTGGGGATATTTTTGGTGGCGGTTTTGGTGGTTTCAACAGTGGTGGAGGCGGTGTTCGTCGCGCTAAAGGAAGCAACCTACGTATCAAAGTAAAATTGACGTTGGAAGAAATTGCCAACGGCGTGGAGAAAAAAGTAAAAGTAAAACGTAAAGTTCAGGCCCCTGGAGTTAGTTATAAAACGTGTTCAACCTGTAACGGTCAAGGACAAGTAATGCGGGTTACGAATACCATTTTGGGCAGAATGCAATCGGCTTCTACCTGTCCTACCTGTGGTGGTTCCGGACAAATTCTAGATAAAAAACCAGCCGAAGCAGACGCACAAGGAATGATTCTTGAAGATGAAACGGTTTCTATAAAAATACCTGCGGGTGTGGTAGACGGCATGCAATTGAAAGTGTCTAATAAAGGGAACGATGCTCCGGGAAACAGTATTCCTGGAGATTTAATTGTGGCAATTGAAGAGTTAGAGCATGAATTCTTGAAACGCGAAGGAGAGAATTTACACTACGATTTATACATTAGTTTTGCAGAAGCGGTTCTAGGAATTTCCAAAGACATTGAAGCTATAAACGGAAAAGTGAGAATCAAACTAGAAGAAGGAATCCAATCCGGTAAAATTTTGAGATTAAAAGGAAAAGGAATTCCGAGTATCAATGGGTATGGAAACGGCGATTTACTGGTTCATGTCAATGTTTGGACGCCAAAAACGCTGGATAAAGATCAAAAACAGTTTTTCGAAAAAAATCTTACGGATGAGAATTTTATTCCAAATCCGGAAAAATCAGACAAATCCTTTTTTGAGAAAGTAAAAGACATGTTTTCATAAAAAAAGTTAGACTCGAGTTATCGATTCGATTATAAAAATACATTACCCATCCTTGTTATAATAAGGATGGGTTTTTTATGAAATCACCATTAACAATTTGTTTGCATACAAACAGCAATAAATACAAAGCGATAACATAGATGACCGCTGAATATTAAATGCTACATATAGGAAACAATTCTTAGTATTTTGGTACTAATTATTTACTTTTACACCAATTAAAAAATAAGCATGAGTAATATTCTTGAAGTGAATAAAGTTGTCAAGCAATACGGTGATTATGTTGCGCTTAACCAGGTTTCATTAACGGTTCCTAAAGGAAGTATCTACGGACTTTTAGGTCCAAACGGAGCCGGAAAAACATCACTTATCCGAATAATAAACCAAATTACATTACCGGACAGTGGCGAAATTATTCTTGATGGCGAAAAACTGCAACCCAAACACGTTCAATATATAGGATATTTACCGGAAGAAAGAGGCTTGTACAACACGATGAAAGTAGGAGAACAATGCTTGTATTTAGCTCAGATGAAAGGGCTTTCTAAAGCTGAAGCCAAAAAACAACTGGAGTATTGGTTTGAAAAGTTTGAAATACAAGGCTGGTGGAACAAGAAAATCCAGGAACTTTCTAAGGGAATGGCTCAGAAAATTCAGTTCGTCGTGTGTGTGTTGCACAAACCAAAACTATTGATATTTGATGAACCTTTTTCTGGTTTTGATCCCGTGAATGCCACTATTATCAAAGAAGAAATTCTGGCGTTGCGAGAAGAAGGAGCCACCATAATTTTTTCGACACACCGCATGGAAAGTGTAGAAGAATTATGTGATCACATCGCTTTGATTCACAAATCAGATAAACTGATTGAAGGAAAACTGGACGATGTTAAAAGACAATTTAAAACCAATAGTTTTGAAGTGGGTATTTTATCGGATAATGCAACGGGATTGATGTCTGCTATTACACAGAAATTTAGCGTTGCTCCGGCACATTTTAAATCACTGAACAACGAGTTAAAACTGGAAATCCAACTCGGAAATGCTACGCCAAATGAATTATTGAATATCCTCACGCAATGTGGACAAGTAACACATTTTGTAGAAAAAATTCCAAGTGTAAATGATATTTTCATTCAAACAGTAACACAATAGATGGTTAGACTTCTTAGATTGTCAGACTTTTTACAGTTTCCTAATCTAATTGTTCTAAAAAAATCTAAGTAATTTAAAAATTTAAGCAGTCTAAAAAATGAGTATCATTTCATTAATCATAAAAAGAGAATTTATTACTAAAGTGCGTAATAAATCTTTTGTTGTAATGACTTTTTTAAGTCCGTTGTTATTTGTTGGGATAGCAGCATTTATAGGCTATTTAAGTTCCATGAAAGCGGATACCAAACGCATCGCCATTCATGATGAATCAGGTTTGTTCGTTAAAGAATTTATACTTAAAAACAACAACAACAGCCAGTACAAATACCTCGATTTATCTCTTGTAGATTTAAAATTTTTGAAAGACAGCATCGCTGACGAGCGCTATGAAGGACTATTGTATATTCCAAAGTCAGAACACACAAAGGATTTCGAAAATAAAATACAGTTTATTTCAAACAACAGTCCCAGTATTTCCTTTATAGAAAAAGTTCAGGATGTGATTGCTAATAAATTGACTAAAAACAATTTAGAAAAAGCACATTTAGATACGCTTGCCATAAAAAAAGCCCAGGCCCAAGTCAATATTAGTTTGACGAAAGCATCGGGTGAAGAGAGTGTCAAAGGACTTAACGAAATCAAAATTGGGATTGGTGGCGCATTTGGATACCTCATAATGATGTTCATAATCATCTACGGAAACATGGTGATGCGAAGTGTGATCGAAGAGAAAACCAGCCGAATTGTAGAGATTATTATATCCTCGGTCAAACCGTTTCAACTGATGATGGGCAAAATCATTGGAACTGCGCTAGCCGGATTGCTGCAGTTCCTTATTTGGGCTATCATTGGACTCTCATTAATGTTTGCAGCCTCAGTCTTTTTTGGGGTAAATGTGGGTCCAAGCTCCAGCGTTTCGCCTGAATTGATGCAAGCTGCACAGCAGGAAATGACTGGAACTGCCCAAATGTATATTAAGGAATTATGGAATCTGCCCATTGCAAATATCTTGATTGGATTCGTGATTTATTTCATCGGCGGTTATTTTTTGTACAGTTCGTTTTACGCAGCCATTGGTGCCGCAGTAGACAATCAGACGGACTCACAACAATTCCTTTTACCTATCATTATGCCATTGATGCTGAGTGTTTACGTTGGTTTTTTTACGGTTATCAATGATCCACACGGAACAATTGCCGTTATTTTTTCAATGATTCCGCTTACATCACCAATTGTTATGCTGATGCGAATTCCGTTTGGCGTACCTTTGTGGCAAATCGCCATTTCAGTAACGCTGCTATTTGGCACCTTCTTTTCTGTAGTTTGGTTTGCCGCAAAAATATACCGAATAGGAATACTAATGTATGGCAAGAAACCCACTTGGAGGGAATTATATAAATGGTTGAAATACTAATAGAAGTTTAATCGGTTATTTGGTTAACTGATTAACCCAATAAAGAAAAGAGATGTCAAAAATACTAATCATAGAAGATGAGGCCGCCATTCGAAGAGTACTTACAAAAATACTTTCGGAAGAAAATGATACTTATCAGGTGGAAGAAGCCGAAGATGGTCTTGCAGGTCTTGAAAAAATAAAAAATAACGATTACGATTTGGTTTTGTGCGACATCAAAATGCCTAAAATGGATGGTGTTGAGGTACTGGAAGCCGTCAAAAAAATCAAGCCCGAAATTCCTATGGTGATGATTTCTGGTCATGGCGATATGGAAACGGCTATCAATACAATGCGTTTGGGAGCCTTTGATTACATCTCAAAACCGCCCGATTTAAACCGATTGTTGAATACAGTTCGAAATGCTTTGGACAAAAAACAACTTGTAGTAGAGAACAAATTTCTGAAGAAAAAAGTCAGCAAAAACTACGAAATGATTGGCGAAAGCGACGCCATCAATCACATTAAAGTGATGATTGAGAAAGTAGCCCAAACCGAAGCCAGAGTTTTAATTACGGGACCCAACGGAACCGGAAAAGAACTGGTTGCACATCAATTACATGAAAAAAGTGAGAGAGCTAACTTCCCTTTAATCGAAGTGAATTGTGCGGCTATACCATCGGAATTGATTGAAAGCGAATTATTTGGTCACGTAAAAGGAGCGTTTACCTCCGCAGTGAAAGACCGCGCAGGAAAATTTGAAGCGGCAGATAAAGGCACTATTTTCTTGGATGAAATTGGAGATATGAGTCTTTCGGCGCAAGCTAAAGTATTGCGTGCTTTACAGGAAAGTATGATTACCAGAGTGGGAGCGGACAAAGATATCAAAGTCGATGTTCGTGTAGTTGCGGCAACCAATAAAGATTTGAAAGTCGAAATTGCCGAAGGACGTTTCCGGGAAGATTTATACCATCGTTTGGCCGTGATTTTGATAAAAGTTCCGGGATTGAACGAAAGACGGGATGATATCCCGATGTTGATTGCTCATTTTGCCGAAAAAATTGCTTTGGAGCAAGGAAATGCGGTAAAAAAATTCTCTTCAGCAGCGATTCATTTATTGCAGGATTATGATTGGACAGGAAATATTCGGGAATTACGAAATGTAGTGGAGCGTTTGATTATCCTTGGCGGAAACGAAATTTCTGAGAATGATGTGAAGTTATTCGCATCTAAATAAAATTAATTTAATGATTTAAAAATTTAATGATTTAAAGATTTGGCAATAGCTTTAATCTTTTAATTTTTTAATTTTTAATCTTTCAATCTAAAATAAATGAAACTAAAAAAAATAAACCAAGCGTTACAACAAGCCCTGATTGAAAACGGTTTGACTGAGGCCAATGCAATTCAAAAAGAAACATTTTCGACACTAAAAAGTGGTTCGGATTGTATTATTATTGCACCAAAAGGAAGCGGGAAATCAACTACAATCGTGCTAAATGTAATTCAGAGATTGACAGGAGCAACCGAAGAATCGCCAAGGGCTTTGATAATTGTTGAAGACAAAGCGAAAGTATTGGAAATGGAATCCCTATTTGAAAAATATGGGAAGTATTCTAATTTAGAAGTCTATGGTGTTCATGACAAAGGAGATATGGAATACGATAAGAATTATATTTCCAGCGGAATTGATGTGTTGATAGGGACTCCAAATAAACTAAGTGAAATGTTTACTACGGCTGGTTATAATGTAAACCGATTAAAAATGCTTGTTCTTGATGATGCAGATCCAATTTTGAAATTGCGTCATGAGACAAAAATCATGCGTATTTCGAATAGCATTGTCAAAACCCAACGTATTATTTTGTCGGAACAATTCACCGAGCGAATAGAGGTTCTTGCTGAAAAAATGCTGGTGGAGCCTTTTGAATTCGATTTTGATGGAGGAGAGGAAGAGGAAGAGGAAGAGGAGGAAGATTTAGAACCTGAAGTTGGAGATGACTTCCATAGCTAGAAGGAAATAAATAATTTATACTCCTTATGCTCCGCAAAGTTTTTAACTTTGAGGAGGTGTAGTCAAGTCTCAGACTGAAATAATAACGATATGAAAGAAGGCTACATTATCCGAGACCAATCAAAACCTCATTTTATTACGGCAACAGTTGTAGATTGGGTAGATGTGTTTTCTAGAAAAAATTACAAAGATTGCATTATTGAAAGCTTGGATTTTTGCATAAAAAACAAAGGGATGATTTTGTATGGATTTGTAATTATGTCCAATCATATTCATTTGATTATTCAATCCGAAGAAAGTAAATTATCTGATTTGATTAGAGATTTCAAAAAGTTTACCGCAAAGACTATTTTGAATAAAATAGAAAACGGACCGGAAAGTCGCGCAGACTGGATGTTAAAGCGATTTGAATTTGCTTGTAAAAGTCATACGCGTAATGAAAAATATCAGTTTTGGCAATATGGCAGCCATCCCGAAGAAATCTTTTCTGAAAAATTTATGTGGTCTAAATTAGATTATATCCACATGAACCCAATACGAGCGGGAATAGTTATTAAAGCGTCACATTATTACTATTCAAGTGCATCGAATTATGTAAATGATGAAGGAATCATAGCAATTACAAAAGTTGACAATCCAGTAATAGATGTTTTAAAACCGTCTTCAATAACGAATAATTTTATTTGGTAACGAGGTCAAAATAAAATAGGGAAAACTATTAGATTATAAATAACAAGGTCAGGAGACCTTTAACGCATCCTCAAAGTTGGAAACTTTGCGGAGCTAAGAACAGATATTACATTGAAAATAACAAGGTCAGGAGATCTTTAACGCATCCTCAAAGTTGGAAACTTTGCGGAGCTGGATATTACATTGAAAATAATAAGGTCAGGAGACCTTTTACGCATCCTCAAAGTTGGAAACTTTGCGGAGCTGGGAGCTAAGAACAGGATATTAGATTATAAATAACAAGGTCAGGAGACATTTAACGCATCCTCAAAGTTGGAAACTTTGCGGAGCTAAACAATTAAATAAAGAGTAAAATGGGATTAATGAAAGTGTTTTCGGGAAGTGAAATTTTAGCAATGGCGTTACAAGAAAAAATCGAAGCGATTGGTGTAAATGTAGTAGTGAAAAACAATATACAATCGGCTCGATTGGGAGGATTTGGAAATTCAGATTTGGCGGTTGAATTGTTTGTTCAGGAAACCGAGTTTGCAAAAGTAAACCCCGTTATTGAAGAATTCAGAATGAGTATTTAAATTAGTATATTTGCTATTCAAATACGGCTATAAGACGGATATAACTGCGAAAAAAAATAGAATTGATGGATTGATTACTTCACATCGATCATGAACGTAAACTGAGAAAATAATAGTGTTTAAATCTGTTTTAGACCAGAAATTTGTTGCTCATACTATAGCTGTTATACAGTTTATAAAGAAGCTGATAGATGAATTTTATCAGAAAAACATACAACTATTGAGGATTTAGAGAAAGAAATGGAGAAATGGTAATATGCAAAAGCCAATTACCATACTTTAGTATAATGAAGCGAAAGCCGATTTAAAATTAATAGTTGAATTGATTAAATTAAAATCTCTTCAAGGAGCGAGAAATGGTATCAGAGATATTGTAATTCAAAGTAAAAATATTCATTTTGTGGAACAATATCAACTTGATGAATTCTTGGGAGAACCATACAGAAGAATGATTATTCTAACGTATAAAATTATTTATAAAATTCATTCTGAAATGAAAATTCGTATTCTTCAAATTTTTGACAATCGTCAGAATTCAATCAAATTGAAAAAGTAATTTGTGAATCCGCAGTAATTGAAACTACTACGTTTAAAAAATAAAAATGAAATATAAAATGTTGGTTTTGGACATGGACGACACATTGTTGAACGATGATCATACCATTTCAGACGAGAATAAAGAGATGTTGGCTAAGGCGCAGGAATTAGGGGTTTATGTTATTCTGGCTTCTGGGCGACCTACACCTGCAATGATTGCCTACGCCAAAGAGCTACAATTGGATAATTCCTACATGATATCCTACAACGGGGCAGTAATTACCGATTTAAAGGAAGATAAAATTATTTTTGAGCAAATGTTGACACAAAAGCAAATCCATGAATTGTACGATTATAGTATAAAAAGTAAGACACATATTATTACCTATATTGACGGTAAAATTGTAAGTGAAACGGATTCTGAATACATAGAAATTGAAAAGAAAATTACCGGTTTAGCCCATAATAAAGTGGTGAGTTTTAAAGAGGAAGTGCAGTCTTCAGCTGTAAAATGTATTTTATTGCAAGAGCCAAGTTATCTTAAAGAAGTAGAAAAAGACCTGAAAATCGATATGCCGCATCTAAGTGTCAGCATGTCTAAGCCGTTTTTTCTGGAAGTAGCACAAAATGGAATTGATAAAGGAGCCAGTATTGAATTTTTAGCCAAAAAATTAAATATTCTGCAAAGTGAAATTATTGCTGTTGGAAATGCAGGGAATGATTTAACCATGATTGAATATGCTGGATTGGGTATTTGGGTGGATAATGTGGATCCTGAATTAAGACACAGAGGAGATTTTATCGTGGCATCAAATAATAATCATGGAGTGGCTGAGGTGGTAAGACGGTTTATATTGAACTAAGATTTTTTTTAAGAGTTTTACAACTAATATAAAAATCAAGGTATTGTTGTAATCTTTGTAGGAGACCTGTTCGAATTTCTAAAAGCTTTTCTCTTTTTGTCTCAGTTCAGTAGTTTTTGAAGCAATTGCATATTCCTTCTTGTATTGTTTCTGAACGGCGTTAAAAAGCACTTGTAAAAGGTGGTGTCAGAAAAAATTCCTTTTGGGTTGTAAATTTATTTTAGCAATTTTATGCATAGAGTACAGATAAATTAAATTCATACTGAGCAAAATTCACTAAATGGTTTGCTGTATTAGTTTTAATTGCAATAATGGATGCCGTAGCACTTTTGAATTAAAATCCTTGGTAAACAGGAACTCAATATTGCTCATTTGAAACGCAAAATCAGGACTGGAAGCGTTATGAATACTATTGATTTTATATTCCCAATTTGAGTAGCGCTAGATTGAAAATCGGAAAGCTGCATTTGGTACTTATCATGCCATTCAACAATGTTTTGAGCATTTGCTTGAATTGCATTAAAAAGGAATATAATTAAAATTATTTTTTTCATCTTTTGAGTCTAAAGTAGTCTACTTCACGATGCTAGTATATAGAAAATTATTGATTTCATTTTTCAGAATATTGTTCGTAAATTTGCACTCTTAATTTTTTGACAACGATTTCATTAATTGAGTTATCTTATGGAAAACAGAAAAAAAGTTGCTTTTTATACACTAGGTTGTAAACTGAATTTTTCAGAAACGTCAACAATTGCCCGTACCCTGCAAGACGAGGGTTTTGATCGGGTAGGTTTTGAGGAAGTGGCTGATATGTATGTGATTAATACCTGTTCCGTTACGGAAAACGCGGATAAGCAGTTCAAGCAAGTTGTGCGAAAAGCGATGAAATTGAACAATAAAGCCTTTGTAGCGGCGGTGGGTTGTTATGCGCAATTGAAACCGGAAGAATTAGCGGCTGTTGATGGTGTGGATTTAGTTCTTGGTGCTACCGAAAAGTTTAAATTGACCGATTATATCAATGATTTGTCCAAAAATGATTTTGGTGAAGTACACTCCTGCGAGATTTCCGAAGCTGATTTTTATGTGGGAAGTTACTCGATTGGGGATAGAACCCGTGCGTTTTTGAAAGTACAGGACGGTTGTGATTACAAATGTACTTATTGCACAATTCCATTAGCAAGAGGAATTTCCAGAAGTGATGAACTGGAAAATGTATTGAAAAATGCAGCCGAAATTTCGAAACAAAACATCAAGGAAATTGTGCTTACCGGCGTAAATATTGGGGATTACGGAAAAGGGGAATTTGGTAATAAAAAACACGAACATACTTTCCTGGAATTGGTTCGGGAATTAGACAAAGTAGAAGGAATAGAAAGATTGCGAATATCCTCTATTGAACCGAATTTATTGAAAAATGAAACGATTGAATTTGTATCAAAAAGCAGAACTTTTGTGCCGCATTTTCATATTCCGTTGCAGTCTGGAAGCAATGATATTTTGAAATTAATGAAGCGTCGGTACCAACGTGAAATTTATACTGAAAGGGTAAATAAAATTCGGGAAGTGATGCCGCATGCTTGCATTGGCGTGGATGTGATTGTGGGTTTCCCTGGAGAAACAGACGAGCATTTCCTGGAAACCTATCATTTCGTGAATGATATGGATATTTCGTATTTGCACGTTTTTACCTATTCTGAACGTGATAATACTGAGGCAGCAACCATGGCAGGTATTGTTCCTGCTAATGTTCGGGCTAAACGCAGTAAAATGATGCGCAGTTTATCCGTCAAAAAACGCCGTGCTTTTTATGAAAGTCAGTTGGGAACTAATAGAACCGTTTTGTTCGAAAGTGAAAATAAAGAAGGCTATATTCACGGGTTTACGGAAAACTATGTGAAAGTAAAAACCCCTTGGAATCCGGAATTAGTAAATACATTACAAAAAATCAATTTGACAAAAATTGATGAAGACGGTAGTGTTCGAATGGAATTTGTTACAACTTTGGTTTAATTAGTTTTTAAACATATAAGTCATATAAGCAAAAGATTAAAAAACCATTAAGGGATTAAGTTCATTAAGTTTTATGCTTAATCCCTTAATGCTTTTTTTTACTAGATATTGGTCATTCGACTTTAAGACTTTTGACTTCCGACTACTTTTAAGGATTCGTAGACCAAATACTGCTGTTTTTAATGAAAACGCGTCGGTTAAGTTTGAGTTGTGCGATAATTAATTCGGCCATATCTTCTGCTTGCATGACTTTTTCCGGATTCCCGTCGGTCAGTTTTAAATCTTTGGCCATTTCCGTGGCAACCGTACTTGGGGTTAAGGCTGTTACACGAATATTGTGTTTACGCACTTCCTGCATCAACGATTCCGTTAATCCTAAAACGGCAAATTTTGAGGCACTGTAAGCGCTTGTCAATGCATTGCCACTTAATCCGGCTGTGGAAGAAATGTTGATGATGTCCCCGGTTTGTCTTTCGATCATATTGGGTAAAACGGCGCGAGTTACATAATAGGTTCCCATTAAGTTTACCTGAATGATGCGTTCCCAATCCGTAGGTTCTAATTCTAAAAATTTTCCAAAAGCGGCTATTCCGGCATTGTTGATTAGAATATCAATGGTTCCAAATTCAGCCAATGCTTGCTCAACGGCAGCGTTTACCGAGTTGATATCAGCAACATCAGCAGTTATTGCAAGTGCTTTTACGCGCAACGAACGCACTTTTGCCGCTACGCTGTCTATTTCATCCTGTGTTCTGGCAATCAAAATTACATTAACACCTTCTTTGGCTAGGGCCAAAGCGATTGCTTTACCAATTCCTTTTCCTGCGCCGGTGATCAGGGCATTTTTATTTTTTAAATCTGTCATTTGGAGAATTATTTTAGGCCAATAAAAGGCTAAGTTTACTGTAAAAGTAGTCCGTTTTACATTTGAAATCTATTTTGATTTTCTATTTAATCTAAATTTAACGTTCTGCTATTTTGACAGCAACGAACATTTTTTAATCAAATGGACTTTATTTGTTGTCCAATGTCAGTTTGTAAATTTCGGTTTCTAAAACCTCGGTATCTTTGTCTTCACAGAGCAGAAATTCTATTTTTTCTTTTGAATTGGCGTATAAAGTCAACCCTTCGAATTTATGGGTGCTGCTAATTTTTTGTGTGAAATCGATTTTCATGGTTGTCAGGTTGATGCTTCCAATAAGACTTCCTGAAATTTCGCCATCCTCATAAGTAGATTTGGTATCTTCGGCTGTGGCCAAAAAATAAATGCTGTTGTCGACTAAAACGGCATCGGTAAAACTACTTCGTACTCCTTGTATTTTTGGGAGTTTGTAGTTGTTTGAAAGAATAGCGAAATCAGTAGTGAGGTTTTTTCCTTCGATGGTAAAAAGGACATTCTTATTGGCGCTTCCGTTGCCACGATTCACTAAAAACCAACTTTTGCCATTGTAGATGGCACCTTCAATGTTGAAATCTTCGGCTTTTATTTCCCCGAAACTTTGCAGCGCTGCATATAAATTAGTGATATCATTTGTGGCAGTTACTCTTTTATGGCTGGAGTTGATTTGAATCATTTTGTTCCTTTTTTCGGTGGAACCGGAGCCAAAAACATACACGCTGTCTTCAAAATGGGTTATGGCTTCAAAATCAGCTTTGTCTTTTTTTGGCGTGTTCTCTGTAGGATTTTCCAGTAGCGGATAGCGTTTTAAATCCTTGGAATCGATGTGATATTCGTAAAGAAAGCCGCTGTTGTCGCCAATAATCAGTAGCGAATTGTCTTTGTAAACAAGTCCTGATGCGGAACCAATGCCGATAATTTGAAACAGTAATTCGAGTGTGAATTTTTCCATTGTATGTGTTTTGAAAACAAGTGCCTAGCCCAGATAATAGTGGAAATCCTTTTATTATTTTTCTTTAAAATAATAAAAGATTGCAACGAATAGCTGGAATATGCTCCTAAAATTCATCAGGATTAATCCTTATAGTTTGTTACATTTGAGTTGCAAAGATAAATTATTTGTTATGAAATCTATAAATCCCGATGATTTTAAAGTGATTGGCAAAATGGAGCGAGTTGCAGGATGTGATGCATGCGCACAACAGGTTCGGGTTTTGATTTGTTTGCAAGGCATGGATACATCGTTAAGTGTAGCCTGATTCGGGAAGTTTGCGGTTTTTAACCGAATGCAAAATAACGTTATAGTTTGAAACCATAAGCCACACGAACGCCAACTTGTCCTACACCTTCTCCTAGAGTTCCATTGTTATTCACTCTAGGAAAATCAGAATAGTGCTCATATCGCAAAGAGATATCAATGTATTTTGTAGCGTAACCAATACTTGGCGCTACGATTAATGAGGTTTCATTATAACCGTTAGTCACTGCAAAAGCAGCACCGGCTTCTCCCATTACATAAAATTGATCGTCCCATATAAAAGCTTTAAAACCTGCTTTTGCCGGAATAAACCCTAGATCAGATCCATCAGCTTTACTTACAAATAAGTTGTTGAAACCAGTTGTTACGGTTACAGAATATCGTTTTGATAAATCATATTGTAATCTGGCATCGGCTCCTAAAGTTAATTTGTATGGATCATTTACGGAATATCCACCATTTACACCAACTCCTAAACGGAATCCTTGATCATAGTGCTCTACTTTGGTTGTTTCTTGAGCTTGTACATTATTTGCAAACATCATTACGATGGTACATGCAAATGCGATTTTCATTTTTTCTGTGATTTTCATAATTGTATTTTTTAAATTTATATTCTGTTTTGTAGGTTAAACTGCCCCCAAAACAACATATCAAAAGTAACAGTACCAATGCTGAAAAAGTTATACAATTATTTCGTTTTGTTATAGAATTTATAACTTGCAGCCTGTTTCACTAAAAAAGTAGTGATATATATCAAATAGTAGTGATGCAATTGAAAGCTTCTAATTATATTTGCCATCAAAAAAGCAAAAAGTGAATTTATCCCAATACTTCAAAGAGTTTTCTTATAATATAAGATTAGCGTATCCCATAATTTTAGGAATGTTGGGACATACCTTAATAGGGATTGTTGACAATTTCATGGTAGGAAAATTAGGGTCTACGGAGCTGGCGGCGGTATCACTGGGAAACAGTTTCATCTTTATTGCGTTATCGATAGGAATAGGATTTTCAACAGCAATTACTCCTTTAGTTGCAGAAGCTGATGCGGAAAAAGAGGAGGATAAAATCCGTTCTATTTTTCACCATGGATTGCTTTTATGTACAGTTCTTGGAGTCGCTTTATTTATTCTGACCGTTTTGTCCAAACAAATTATGTACTTGATGCACCAACCCAAAGAAGTGGCTGACATGGCTGCTCCGTACATTGACTGGGTTGCTTTTTCTTTGATTCCGGTAATAATATACCAGGGATACAAACAATTTGCGGATGGTTTAGCAAAAACTAAATATTCTATGTATGCCATACTTATGGCTAATGTGGTGCATATTTTTTTTAACTATGTTCTTATTTATGGCATTTGGATTTTTCCTAAATTAGGTATTCTTGGGGCGGCTTTAGGAACTGTCATTTCAAGAATTATGATGGTCGTTTTTATGCATTATTTAATAAAAAGAAATGCAGCATTAAAACGATATTTCAAAAATTTCAGTTTCAAGGAAATACGAAAATCAGTGTTGAAAAAAATCATCAATCTTGGGTTGCCTTCAGCCATGCAAATGCTGTTTGAAGTAGCATTGTTTACCGCTGCTATTTGGCTTTCAGGTTCGATTGGAAAAAACAGTCAGGCCGCCAATCAAATAGCCCTCATCCTGTCATCATCAACATTTATGGTCGCTATGGGATTGAGTGTTGCCGCTATGATCCGCGTGAGTCATACCAAGGGAATGAATGATTACAAAGAATTGATTGTTGTAGCCCGTTCTATCTTTTTACTGGCTATAATTTTAGAAACATTTTTTGCCATTATTTTTGTGGCGTTTCATCAATACTTGCCACATTTATTTTTGAATATGTCTGATTCGGCTCAAATGATTGATAATTCTGAAATTATCACTATCACATCAAAATTACTGTTAGTAGCCGCTGTTTTTCAAATTTCAGATGGAATTCAAGTTGTTGTTCTTGGTGCTTTACGTGGCTTGCAAGATGTGAAAATCCCCATGTATATTACCTTTGTGTCCTATTGGGTTATTGGTTTTCCAATTTCCTACTATCTGGGAAACTATACCAATCTAAAAGCAGTTGGAATTTGGATCGGGCTTTTGGCAGGATTGACGGCAGCCGCTTTATTTTTGTATATTCGCTTTGCGAGATTGACAAGAAAGTTGGTAATGCAAAGCGAGAATAAATAAAACAATAAATACTTAACTATTAAATTCATGGAATTACCAAAATTTTTACTGGGCGACAACACCGATTTTCCTGAAGATATTTTTATCATTCATTTGGATTATCCCCGATTTATTATCAATCTGAAAGACGATGAAGTCGAATTTATCGAAGAAGCCGAAGATCTGGATGAAGGCGAACTAAATGCAGAAATGGAAGGATTAATTGTTCTTGCCAATGAGTTTTACGATAGAGAAATCAAACTTTACGAGGAGTAAATCTATTTTTTAAAATAGGTTTCTAATAATTTTTGAGCGGCTGCAAAGGGTGAAATTTCATCATTTTGCACCGCTTTTTTAGTTGCATTCATTGATACTTGAATTTCCGGATTATTGTAAAAATTAGTTTTTAATTGTTCGTTGATGGTTTCTAACATCCAATATTGGTTTTGTTCTTTCCGTTTTTCAAAGAAATAATTATTGACTTTAGTAAGTTCCAGAAATTTATGAATGGTTTCCCAAACTTCCGCTATTCCTTCGTGACTTATGGAGCTACAGGTAGAAGTGGTAGGGATCCAGCCTGATTTTTTAGCCGGAAAAAGATGCAGAGCTCTCTTGAATTCCAGTTTGGCTAATTGAGCTTTTCGGATATTGTCTCCATCGGCTTTATTAATTACGATAGCATCAGCCATTTCCATAATACCGCGTTTTATTCCTTGTAAATCATCACCAGCCCCGGTAATTTTTAACAACAAAAAGAAATCTACCATGCTGTGTACTGCGGTTTCACTTTGACCAACACCCACCGTTTCGATCAATATAGTGTCAAAACCGCAGGCTTCACAAAGCGTGATGGTTTCCCTGGTTTTTCGGGCTACTCCACCTAGGGTTTCCCCAGAAGCAGATGGTCTGATGTATGCATTTTTGTCTTTAACCAATTCCTCCATTCGGGTTTTATCACCTAAAATACTTCCGTGCGAAATGGTACTGCTCGGATCTACTGCCAAAACAGCTACTTTCTTTCCTAAACTGGTCAAGTGCAAACCAAAGGCTTCAATAAAAGTGCTTTTTCCTACTCCGGGAACCCCTGTTATTCCTATTCTGACGGATTTATTGGCGTGAGGCAAACAAGCATTTATGACTTCATTGGCTTTCGCTAAATGGTTGGTGTTTGTACTTTCTACTAACGTAATGGCACGACTCAAAGCTGTGATATTTCCCGCTAATATGCCGCTAAAGAGTTCGTTAGATGAAGGCTGTATTTTTCTAAATTGCTGGATATGTTCCACCGCTGCAGCACTGATAGCTTCAGGAGAAGAAATCCCAGGTTTTTCGTTAAGGGCAGAATGAGGTAGTTTTTTATTTGGCAAAGCAGCTTTTTTTAAAAGTAAAATTAATAAAAAAGGATGGTGAATGAATGGTGATTTGCATAAAATATCAAATTGATCGTGATCACGCTTTTGATGCACAGCTAAATCAATAATTTTATTTTTTGAATTGAGTTTATAAAGGATTTGTCAATATCTTTGCACCATTATGAATAATTTTATCTTGATTTTTGTTTTTTTATTCCTCGGTATTGTGCTGCAAAATATAAAAGCATTCCCTGTTATTAGTGTTTACAAGCTGTTAAATAAGCTTGTTATTTATATTTGCCTTCCGGCTCTGGCCTTGTATTATATTCCAAAAATAGACTGGAGTCCTGAATTGTTATTCCCTATTGGGGTAGCCTGGATTGGATTTGTAGTTTCCTATTTGTTTTTTAGTTTTTTAGGAAACAAATTTGGCTGGTCTAAGAAACTCACTGGGTGTTTAATTATCACGGCTGGTTTAGGGAACACATCTTTTTTAGGTTTTCCAATAATTGAAGCATTATACGGTGAAGAAGGTTTGAAAACGGCTATTTTAGTAGATCAGCCCGGTTCTTTTGTAGTGCTTTCGACCTTAGGGATTCTGGTGGCAACAGTATACTCTACCGGAAGTCCAAATGGTGTTCAAATTGCCAAGAAGATTCTGTTTTTTCCACCTTTTATAACTTTTTTAGTAGCCTGTTTGATGAATGTTTGTAATGTGGATTTCCATGAGTACATCCAAGTTTTATTTCAAAAAATGGGAAGCGCAGTAACTCCTTTGGCTTTGCTATCGGTTGGTTTGCAATTGCGTTTTGAACGGAAAAGCCAGCACTGGAAGTTTTTAGGACTGGGCCTTTTGTATAAATTAATTTTGACCCCGGCTCTTATTTATGTGTTGTATGTATTGATTTTGCAACAGCATTCTAAAATTATTCAAGTTGCTATTTTAGAGTCGGCTATGGCCCCAATGATTACAGCTTGTATTTTAGCTTCTACGCACGGTTTAAAACCTCGATTGAGCAGTATGATGATCGGTTTTGGAATACCACTATCTTTTATCACGTTGTTGTTTTGGTATTTTTTGGTTCAATTGGTGTAATTTCTCGGTTGCTAAAGAAAAACGATAAACTAGCTTCACTTACTTCATTCCAATATCGGAAAGGATGGTGATACGTTGGTATAGGACTATGATTTCGCACTGCTTTGAAAGAAAAAAAGTTGATTTTAGTTTGAAATCCAGAAAAAGGAATGTGCCGTACTATTATATGGGAGCAGCGTACTCCTATTTATTTTGAATAAAAAAAGCTCGCCTGGATTAAAATCTTTAGCGAGCCTTTTAAAAAATAAAAAACAAACAAACTTATTTTTGATTCTCCAAGCGGTAGGAAGTTGTTTCAGTGTAGGTTTTTCCAAATTGATCTGTGGCTTTAATCTCGATCGTATGTACGCCTATTTCCAGATTCGTAGGAATTTTTCCTTTCCAAAGATGTTTGCTTTCTATAGGATTAGACGAGCGTCTGCCAGGAATTAATTCTTCGGTTAGATCCCATTCATAAACCTCAGTGGCATACGAAGGATCTATTTCCTTTACATAGTCCATTGCTTTCCATTCGCCTTGGTCTACGCGGTATTCGAGGCTGTCGTTTTTACTTCCCATAAAGAAATTCACATAAATTCCGGATCGGGTAGGACGGCCTTTTTCCACTACTTTGGGTGCAAAAACTTCCATTTGATAGGTTTTGGGTTTGCCCGCCACTTTATAATCCAGACTGTATTTATTTCCTTTAAAATTAATAAAGGCATATCCTTTTGGTGTTCCATCACGCATGGTCGAAACCGGAACGCCTTCGGAATTCAGTTTTCCGGAATACCAATCTCCGGAAGTGGTTCCAACATTGTAATGATGGTGTGGTTTTTCCTGTAACCAGCCATCGGTTTTGTCAAAGTAATCCTGGCGTTGAATGTGGGTATGGGCAGAAAGAGAAAGTGTGTTTGGGAAATCTTTTAAAAGCTCGAATAACTGATCCCGATCTGCATCTCTGAAAGTATCTTCATCGGTAGGCTCACTTATTGGAATATGAAAAGCCAGCACTATTAAATGTTCTTTTGAAACCAATTTCAAATCATTGGCTATAAACTGCAACTGTTTTGGTGTAAAACCGCCCCAATATCCTTTTTGATTTCGGGGATCAGGATAGAGCACATTATCCATGACGATAAAATGGACTTTACCATAATTGAAGGCATAATTTGCTGGGCCAAAATGGGCTTCGTAGGTTTCATCGGCCATTTCATCTGTGGTGGCATCAAAATTAAGATCGTGATTTCCCAATAAATTGTACCACGGAATCCCCGCTTTTTGTACCGCTTTAATGTAAGGATTAAAAAGAGCAAGGTCATTTCCTACTAGATCTCCCAGGCTCAATCCGAAAGGAACATTTTTAATTCCTTCTACTTCGGCTACAATCCCTTTGGCAAAAAAATCAACTTCAGCCTGGGTATAAGGTTGCGGATCACCAAAAATAAGAGCTGTAAACTCTTGATTTTCCTGTTGGGGAACCAAACCAAAATCGATTGATTTAGGCAATTTTCCCGTGGGGTCTACTCCTTTGAATTTTAATTGAGGAGAGCCATTGGGTTTGTGATTGTAAAAAAACTGAGGCAGATTATTTTCATCCACGCCTACTTTATAATTGGCGGGTTTAATTACGGCTATAATTGCATCGTCGCTACTAGGCAGGATGTATTTGCCTTTTTTATCGGTAAGGACCACTTCCAGACCATTGGTTACGGAAACATTAGCAATTCCTTTTTCATTTCGTTCTTTTTTGCCGTTCTGATTGTGGTCTTCAAAAACATAACCTTGAACGTTGGTTTGTGCCATAATTCCTATTGAAAACAGCAAGGCACAAATGGAGAATGTTGATTTTTTCATTGTTTATTTATTTTAAATTAAGATTTTATTTGTCCCACCAAACTTTAGTGTTAATATCATCTGTACCCAACATTTCAACTGCTTTGAGGTAATTTTGCTGGTTGTTGATTTGAATGCTCGTTGGATAATAAAAACGGGAAGGCATAATTCCATTATTTTCCATAGCAGTCGTTTTTGGAAGAATTGGGAATCCAGTTCTGCGGTATTCAAACCACTGTTGGTAATCGATAAAATAAAGGGCATAATATTTTTGAAGCATGATTTTTTCTAAAGTACCATCATAAGCTGCTAATGAATTATTAAAATAAGTACTGGGTATTGTGGCTCCCAATTGCTCCATGGCGGCCTGAACTCCTTTTTTATAATGCGTTTCGGCATCCGTAGTGAATCCTCTTTGCGCCATTTCGGCTTTTATAAAAGCTACTTCGGCATACGTCATCAAGAAAATATTCATGGGATTGGTTATCTGAGTTGCATTAAACGTAGAAGCATTGTAAGCAAACTGAGATTCAGCTCCTGCATAGGCACTGGGAATTCCTTTGTAGCCTATGGAAACATTGTTCAAGTCTCTTGCAACACCAGCAATAACAGGTCTTCGGGGATCGGCCATGGTGTTTAGATTGTCTATGAAAAAAGAGGCTATTTTTACGTTTAAACTAAAATCCTGCGGTCTTCCCCAAGGAGAAACATTAGGGGTTACTCCAGTTACTTTCAGGATGGCAGATTCGGATGTGTTTTCAAAAACAGGGTATTGTGTTGGATTTTGAATCATCGTTGCCAACTTTTGAAAAGAATTGGTTTCGGTACGGTTGGATATTCTCAACAACAAACGCATTTGAAGGGAATTAGTGAATTTTCTCCATTTTGTGACATTGTTTTGAAAGAGGATGTCACTGGCATAAATCATAGGTGTAGCGGAATTATAAAGGGCATTTGCTCGTTCTAAATCGGCTAAAATAGTGGTGTAAATTAATTCCTGAGAATCAAATGCGGGATAAAGGTTGCCTTCCTCACCGTTTACAGCTTCGGTCATGGGAACCGGTCCAAAAATATCCGTAAGATTGGCATACACCCAAGCATTTAGTGTCAGTGCAATGGCTTCATAATTGCGATCCTCTGCCCGTATCGCCGCAGTTTTCATTTCCTTGATATTATTGAGCCATTTGTAATAATTAGCCCAGGACGAATAGCCTATTTCCTGACTTAAATCATAACGGTGAAGCCCTCCGGAAACGCTGGGAAAGGGGAGCGATACCTGCATCAAATCGAACGTGACACCCGCACTTCTAGTCGCGTTGTGTGTAGCCAGACCATAAATAATAGGATTAATTAATGTTCCCGGACTTATCTGGGCAATCCGGTTAGGGTCTTCATTGAGCTCGCTAAAATCGCCCGTGCAAGCAAAGTTTAACAGTATTAGAACTAAAGTTGCAGTAAAAATTTGTATCTTTTTCATCTTTAAATAATAGTTTAGAAATTCACTTTTAAATTAAAACCATAGGTAGCAGGAGTGGGCATTTGACCCATTTCGATACCGGGTAAAATAGTATCTCCATTTAAGGCTGCCGTTTCCGGATCGAAAATAGGAAAGTCAGAAAGAACCGCTAAGTCTCTACCAAAAACCGATACATCTAAACTTGTAATGCCGGTATTCTTAAGCCATATTGGAGAGAAACTGTATTGCAGACTTACTTCTCTCAATTTTACATAAGAAGCTTCAAAAGAGTTGGACTCGACATTGGCTCTGCGGTAATACCTGGCGTACCAGTCCGGAGTCAGTGCCTCAGTAGTGTTTTGAGAATACGTACCATCGGAATTTAATACTACTCCTTCGCCTACAATCACTCCTTCTTCGCGTCCTTTTATGGTAGATCTGATTTTACCCATTTCAGATAGTTTATGATGGGTTTGGGAATAGATGATACCGCCAAGTTGACCATCCAACATGACATTTAAACCTATGTTTCCAAATTTAAAACTGTTGTATAATCCGGCTCTCCAATCCGGAGTGGCATCGCCTATGTATTGAATTTCATCCGGATAGGCCGGTAAACCCGCATTGTCATATACAATCTGACCGTCAGGAGATCGTACAAAACCGTAGCCGTATATTGCGGTTGTTGTCCCACCCTCTTTGGCAATCAATGTGGCTGAACCTCCTGAACCAATGGTTTGTTGTCCCTGAATACCATCGGCAAGTTCCATGACGCGATTCCAGTTTTTGGACCAAGTTAAAGTGGTTGACCACTTAAATTTATCCATATTGACAATTTTTCCGGTTAGGGTGAGTTCAACTCCTCGATTTCGAACTTCGCCAGAATTCATGATGCCGGAACTGAATCCCGTTGTGATGTCTAAGGGAACAGAAATAATTTGGTTTTTAGTCGTTGTCTGATAGACCGTCGCGTCAAAATTGATTCTGTTTTTGAATAATCGCCCTTCAAAACCGGTTTCAATACTGGTGGTGATTTCCGGTTTAAAATTTGCATTATACAAGGTTGATGGCGCTACTGCTGAACTTGCAAAGGCAGATTGATCGTAGTATTTACTGGTTCTATACGGATCAGTATCATTACCCACTTGGGCAAGAGACAATCGGTATTTAAAATATTCCAGTGATTTGGGTAAGTTGAATATTTCAGAAAGAATAAAACTGGTATTTACAGAAGGGTAAAAGAAAGAATTGTTTTGTACTGGTAAAGTACTGGACCAGTCGTTTCTGCCCGTAACATCTAAGAAAATCTGATCTTTAAAAGAAAGGGAAAACAGTCCGTACAAGCTATTGACTTTTTTATAACTGTCATTTACACTTATGATTGGATTGCTGACCCCATTTGCCAATTTATAAACATCAGGAACGACCAAGCCTTCCACAGCAGCATCCATTCTTTGGTATTTATAGCTCATCGCATTTCCACCGGCTGACGCAGAAAAGGAAAAATCGTTTGACAGCTTATTCTTGTAAGTCAATAAAAA
Organism: Flavobacterium bomense; assembly: GCF_003970355.1. Lineage (NCBI taxonomy): Bacteria > Pseudomonadati > Bacteroidota > Flavobacteriia > Flavobacteriales > Flavobacteriaceae > Flavobacterium > Flavobacterium bomense. Next base: position 77,955 of record NZ_RYDJ01000005.1, read on the forward strand.
ATCAGAATTTACTTCCTGCATAAATACATCCTGTGTTCTAAAAAATCCTTTAGCATACCGATTGATACTGTAGGGCCTTTTTTGCTCCCGATCCTGATGGTAGGTGTTTAAAGCAGTTCTCAATAAAAGATCTAAATTGGGAGCCAACTGGATTGTGGCGTTCAGATTTCCCACGATTTGGTTACTCGCTAAGGAATTTGTAGCTTCATTGGCAATTAAATAGGGATTATCAATATAACTACTGAAAGGTTGCAGCTGTTGGATTTGGTTTTGACCTTGTCTCCAAATAGGGCGGTACCAATCGAGATCTACATTTGGATTTTGGAAAATCGTAAAGTAGGCGATAGAGCCATTATTGTAACCGGTACTCGGTAAATTGTCACTGTCTCTGTTGTTGTAATTGATCACCGAAGCAATTTTAATTTTATCCGATATTTTATAATCCGCATTCACAGAGGCTGTTATTCTTTCAAATCCGGTATTAGGCATGATCCATTCATTTTTAGAATGACCAATAGACATTCTCATGGAACCATTTTTGTCCCCGCCTTGAAGCGTGAGGTTGTTGTTTGTAGTAATTCCGGTACGCCAGAAATCTTTAATATTATTCTTGTAGGGAATCCAAGGGGTTCTTTCGGTTCCTTGAGTCTGCGTTACAGGATCGTATTGAAAATAGGATTGTCCGTCAAATTTTGGTCCCCAGGCGCTACTGGTGGAACCCGTATTGTTTCCATCGGAAGAACTTAAATAGGAATAATATGGATTTCCATTTCGATCAAATGATTTTCCGGTACCCTGACCATATTCATATTGGTAATCTGGCCAACGTTGAATGACGTCAAAAGTGACTCCTGTATTATAGCTAATCCCAAGGCCTTTGTTCTTTTTACCGGATTTGGTAGTGATAATTAACGCACCATTTGCGGCACGACTTCCATAAAGTGCAGTGGCTCCGGGTCCTTTTAAGACTGTTACGTTTTCGATATCATCAAGGTTAAGGTCTGAAATACCGTTACCAAAATCAACTGGAGAATCGCGGCCCATATACGCACTGTCAGATCCTGAGCTGGTTATTTTACTGTTTAAGGGAACACCATCTACAATAATTAAGGCATTATTCCCATTGGGATTCAACGAATTATTTCCTCTTAAGGTAATTTGTTGGGAATTTAGAGGCCCGGATCCTGAGGAAACGATATTTAAACCGGCCACTTTTCCTTTTAGGCCTGAAGACCAGTTATTTGGAGCAGTTTGTGCCAGATTATCAGCATTGATGGTTTGTTGCGAAAAACCCAATTGTTTTTCCTGTCTTTTAATTCCTAAAGCGGTTACCACAACCTCGTTCAGCGCATTAGTGTTCGCTGTTAAGCGGATTACCAGTGGCGCAGAATTATTTGCGGATACTTCTTTGTCATCAAAACCCATATAGGAAACTACTAAAATCGCATTAGCCGTGGAGGTGGTCAGACTAAATTTTCCGTCAAAATCAGTTGTGGTGCTGTTTGTAGTTCCTTTTTCTAAAACGCTTGCTCCAGGTAAAGGCAAGCCTTGAGAATCATTTACTGTGCCGCGGGTGAGCTGCTGGATTGAAGGAGATTTGGTTACAGAAATGGTATTGTTGATGCGGCGAAATTGAAAGCCAGTTTGGGCGGTAATTTTATTTAAAATAGTATGTATGCTTTCCTTGTTTACCAATAAAGTCAAACGTTGTTTTGAAGAGGCGATTGCTTCGTCAAAAACAAAGGTGTAAGGAGTCTTTTTTTCTAAGATATCAAAGACTTCCCTGATTTGGATTTCTTTGATGTCGATAGAGAAGTTTTTCTCCTCGGTAGTTATAGTTGTATAAGGCATTGCAGCCATTTCAGAAAATATGAAGAGGAAACTGAACAGGTACAGGTATTTTTTTAATTTTAGGGAAAAAAGAAATTGGATTTTCAAATTCATTTTAATAGGTTTTAAATATTTATTTTGTTTTAATGGGATCTCAATTCGAATGCCACTTAAGTATTGGTTTTAATAGCGAATTCCAGCATTTACTTCTTTGGTTTTTCTCGTATAAAAATGGTGTTTTGGTTTTGAACGTGAATTTCTAATTGTTTTACCTCGGCAATACTGTTGAGGATAGTAGTGATATTTTCGTTTTTAAATTTTCCGGTAATCCGAAGTTGCTCTAATTCCGGATGCTCAAAAAGAATGGTGACATTAAATTTATTTCTCAAAATTGCGGCTGTTTCGCCAAGGCTTGTATTTTCGAGCACTATAATATTTTTAGTCCAAGCCAAGAAATCTTCCCGGGTATTGTTTGTGAGCAGTGGAAGCTGTGATGTATGAAAACGCAGTTGTTGATTTTTAGTTAGCAATACGTTGTGATTGGGGTTTTCTTTAGAATTCACGGTTACTTTTCCGGATAGCACACGGATGGTATTGGGGTAATTTTCATACGCGCTAATGGTAAAAGAAGTTCCTAAAACTTTGATTTTGAATTGAGGGGTTTCTACTGTAAAAGGACTTTTTGGATTGCGAACTACTTTGAAATAAGCTTCTCCTTTAAGGTCTAGTTTTCGGTTGTTTTTGAAATTGGTTGCGTAAGTAACGCTGCTGTTGCCATTTAAAACCAGCTGACTGCCATCAGGCAAAAAGAGTGTTTTTATTTCCCCTTTGGCAGCGGATTGTGTGATGCGATTTGTACTGGTAGATTGGGTTATTACGAAAGAAATTCCGATAAAAAGAAGTGCAATGGCAGCTATTTTGCCTATATTCGAATAGCGTTTTTGCTGCTTTCCTTTGGGCTTGTTAATGGTAGTATTTATTTTATGTAGGATTGCATTTCTTTTCTCTTGGGTTAAAGAAAAGATTATGATGTTTTGTTCTTTCTCTGTTTGTTTAAAGAAGAAGGTTTCTACAGCCTCTTTTTCGGATAGGGTGCATTTATTTTGAACATATTTTTGGGCTAATGTGAGGAAGTCTTCTTTTTGCAAAACGGGTCTTTTTACTATAAGTACCCGCTGGTATTGTTTTTACGTAGTGGGAAATTCAGTCTTAAAGATTTGGTAACAGAAGTGGGCGTGGATTAACATTGCAGCAACATTCCCGTAATAAAAATCGAGAATTGGCAGGGGTCAATCTTCATTTTAAGCAATTTCAATCCATCACTGATGTGCTTTTCTACGGTGCGGACTGAAATGTTTAATTTTTGGGCAATTTCAATATTGGTGTAATGTTCCAATCGGCTCAGGATTATGACTTCTTGGCTTCTGGGAGGGAGTTTCTTTATTTGCTTAAAAATTTCGGATTCAAATTCTTGGTATACTAAATGCTTGTCGGTTCCGGAAGGATTCGGGATGTTTTGGAGTATTTCAAGATGCCCGGAATCAAATTTTAAATCCCGAATGTGATTGGCAACTTTGTATTTGACGGCTCGGAGTAAATAACCTTCTAAATTTTCAATAGATGTATTGGCTGATTTTTCCCAGAGACTAATAAATATTTCCTGAACAATATCTTCGCAAATGGCTTCCTCTTTGTAGATTTTAAAAGCATAGGTATACAATCTTTTCCAATAACGGTCAAATAAGATGCCAAAGGCAAGCTGATCCTGGTGCTGCAATCTTGTTTGTAATTCCGTATCGGATAATAGCAGTAGTGTTGTTTTCATGCTGTAGTAGTTGCTACAAATGAAATCAATTTTAACAAGCTGGGATTCGAAAGGAGTTTAAGCTATGGTTAACGAATGTCGATGATTTATCCCCAACGGTGTTAAACATTTTTTTTTCTGGTTATTAAAAAGAAAAACGGCGCTGAAATAAGCGTCGTTTTTTATAAAGTGAAAATGGAAGGTTTTAGTTTAGCATTTTTTTCCGCTGACTTTTGCCATTGTTGCCGCACACTTTTTTCCTTCGGCTTTGCATTTTGTTTTGCATGTTTCAACTTCTGCGGCAGTCATTGCTTTGGAGTCTTTTTTGGCACAACAGGATTCTTTTTTAGCTTTTGCGACAGCTTTTACTTCTTGCGCACTAAGAGCGCTAGTAAAGAATGCAATTGCAACAAATGTTAGTATTTTTTTCATGTTATAAATTTTAAAGTTGGTTTATTTACTTTGGATATCAGTCCAAATATAGATAATAATTCAAATCAATTTTAAAATTCAGAGTACTATTAAAAATATAAGGCAAGTTTTATTTTTTATAAATATACTTTTTAAGTATTTCTCTAAATAAGTTTTGCTGTTCTGCCATTAATAAGATTATTTTACAGGACTGTCCGTAACTAATACCACTTAATTATTCCAGCCACGAATTACCCGAATTACCCGGAATTTTTATTTTAATTTTAAAAAAAATGCTGAAAATTAATGTGATTCGATGCTAACTTTTTTAGGAATAGTTCTCTTTTGTAAATATAGTCCACTTAGTCGAGAGTCCTTTTGTTTTTTAGCAACTGTCCTTTTACAGAATTATCAATAAGGCCCATGCTAAAAAATGAAATTGTGGTTATTTTTGACTTAGCCTGCAATACAAAAGAATGGAATCAAAAAAATATAAAAAGGAGTACCCATAGATTGAATGGATTTTGCGGTCAATTACGGGTTATTTTATTGGAATGAAAAAATCAATTTATTGGTGCTAAATTACAAATGGGTAGGAACTTATTTTACGATAATTTTTTTGCTGATGCTTCCTTTGGACGTTTTCAGTTTTACAATATACACTGCAGCTGCGTTATCTTGAATCTGGATTTTCATATTGGTTTGTTCTTTGTCCACAACCTTCCATTCATCCATTAATTTCCCTTGAATATTGAAAAGAGAAACAGAAAGAACGGTGTTGTCATTTGCACTATTTGCAATATTCAAAACATTATTAGAACGGGTAAAGAATACAGTAATAGCGCTATCATATACTGGGTTTTGTACCGCAAGACTTTTGTCAGTAAATCGCAAAGAGAAACGATTCGTAACATATCCTTCGGGAAGTGTTACTTCATAAAGTTTGTTTTTTAGGCTATTGTAAGTATCAGTTTCTTTATCGTAAATAAAGATATTTTGGTTTTCATCAAAGTTTTCTAAGGCATCAATACCAAACGATACTTTTCCAGCAGCCTCTGTTTGAACCCCAATAGGGAAGGAGGTCTCTTGATTAAAATAACCTTCTCCTTGTATGGCTAATTTATTTTCGCCATTCAATAAATACATATCACTAGGATAATCATCAATGTTATAGGCATCATAGCCATCATTCATTTCTGTGTTCGCTTTTTCCTCCATAAAGGCTAGAAGTACCTGTCTGTGAAAAGTTTTGTCGATAACATTAAATCCGAGACGTATTTTTTTGTGCGTGTCGTTCTCAATTCGAGCATTGCTGTTGTCAGTCCAATGATTTGAATCTTTAGGTGTTTTAGAGATTCTATAGATTGTCTGCGAAAGACCGAGAGAATCTTCTTTAACAAAATCTCTTTGATTATTATTAAAAGTTACGGTACCACCAGATCCAATTTTTCCAATTACAAAAAATCCTTGTCCTACGGGAATGTATCTTTTTGGATCTAATTTTGAGGATGATCCAGTACCACTTATGAAATCGACTCCTGTAGCACTTGGAGCGACTCCACCGGATAAGTTTCTAATGCCATAACCACCTTGATACGCCGTTAAATCATGCGAATTGTTGGTCGAATAATGTTCCCAGAAATACAAGGCGCCATCAATTGCCGGATTAGTTGTTGACGTTTCAATAGAATTAATATTATCCATTATAAATTGATCAGCGTCCAATGCTGAAGGATACGGATTGCCTACCAGTAATAACTGATCAGAACCAACGGTATTTGTTATAGTACCATTATTTGGTTTTCCTGAAAAGGTAAGGTTTTGTGTTCCTGAAGTTCCCGGTCCTTTCAAGGTGAATCCTTTTCCTGCTTGAAGTGTGCCTGTTTCTTCTATTTGAGTCCAATTAGCATAATCAGAGGTATTCAGGTTGCTGTCAAATTTATAAATCCAGTAGCGTGCTAAACTAAATGGAGTCGTAGCGCCGTCATAACCATTAATCCAAGTTATCGTTCCTGGAACTGCAGGATTTGTTCCGTCCCTTAAGACTTCAGCTACAGTAAAATTATTGGTAGTATCGTTAATTCGACCCACCGGAGCACTCCAATAGTTAAAATTGAATTTATTGCCTTGGCCTTGCTGGTCTCTTTCTATGGATCCTGCACTTGTTGCATCTAAGTCACTGCCTAGTTTTTGTACCAATTGGGATCTGCCTACTAAGTCTATTTTTCCATCGAGTTTTAGATAATGGGAGACTTCTATTTTGGAATTGTTAGTTGCACTTAAAGTATTGCTGTTAACAAATAATCCTAAAACGGTTTTATTTCCTGGAGAAGTAATAATGTGGGTTGTTTTTACAATATTCCAATCTATGGGAGTAGTATTGTTGATAATAGATAAACTATATGGTACATCTTGATTTCCTCCATTTTTCCATGTTGTTGGAGTTTGCCATAACCCATTACTATCACTAATGTATGGCATCGGAGCATTTTGTACATTGATTGATATTTTATCAGGAATTACTAAACTTCCTCTGTTCACATTTACTGAATCATCGTCAAGATGTGTTCCTATGTAAGAGTTCATAGAGTAATAAGCAATTAAATTATTCCAAAGTAAGGTATTAGTATCGTTTTTAGTAATTGTAGAAGGAATAATAGTTCCAATTGTTCCGGTATTACTTTGTACTATTTCTTGGTTCATAATAAATTGAATCTCTGTTGCGGTAAGTACTCGATTCCACATTCTGAGTTCGTCTATATCACCTTTAAAGAGGTTATTAATGGCGTTTTTAGTTATGTACTGGCCACCAATACTGAAAGTCCCTGTTGATGTACCAGGATTTCCGGTCATTGTCACTGTTTTTTCAAAAACACCATCAATATAAATAGATAATGTATTGGAAGTATGGGTATATGCTATATTATGCCATTTTGCATTTGGTAAAATGGTATTTGTGATAGCGGTACTTAAAACAGCTGACCCATTGTACCATTCAAACCTAACTCTATTGTCGTTTTGTAAAACTATTTGATATCCATTTCCAGCAGCGGATTTTTTTGATAAAATAGTTCGTTCATTTGCTAAAGTATTATTGCCATTTGGTTGTATCCAGGTCATAAAAGAAAATGCAGCAGGTAGTTCGTTGCTATTGCCAATTCTTACAAAATCGTCAAGCCCATCGAGTGTTATATGTAACGGTTTTGTGGCTCTATGTGCCACACCAAAAGTGATGTATTTAGTTCCATCAAAATCATATAAACAGGTTTGATTGCCACTCGCTGTTGACATGAAAACAGTTTCAAGTCCTGTTGTAAAAGCTGAATTGGTAGCCACAACCATTACGTATGCGTCTGTTGGGCCTAAAGCAGGTAATCCGCTTAAGAATGTCGCCGCTGGAATGTTGACACGAACGGTGCCTACGTCTATTCCTGTTTTTTCTACTACTTTCCATTTCCTGTTGACTACCTCAGTACTAGTAGAAATGGTTGTTGGTCCAAGATTAATGTTTAAGTTGATTCCAGAGTTTGACATTGTGCCATTGTTGGAACCCCACATCAGATAGTTTCTATCTCCTCCAAAATTATTTGGATTATTACTATTGGTGCTTGTTATATCACCAAGCCCAATAGTTAAAACTGTATTAGGATTTTCACTTTTAGATTGCTTTTGTATTAGTACAGTATTATCATCTCTTCCTATTCCAGCTATGTCATAATTAAAACCTGTATTAGCTGCAACATCCCAAATAGGATCTCCATTGGAATCGATGTAGTTTACATCTCCAAAATTATCTGCTGTCGTACTTCCGCTTGCGTGTAAGGTTACTCCATTCTTAATTCCCAAATAAGATTGTATTTTTTGTTGCTCAAGCTCAGTTCTGGCGGTCGAATAACTTGCTACCTCTGTTATTCTACCATCTAGATAGGTGTTAAATAAAACTCCTCCTACTAAAAAACCATTAAGAGTAAATCTACCGACTCCTAATTGATAAACAGAATTGTTAAAATCCGAAAAAGTTAACGGAGTTCCTGTACCACTTGTCCCAGTTGTAGCTGTATGAGTATCAATTTTTTTACCATTCAAATAAATTTCAGTAACGTTTGGAGTTACTGAGGTATTTGATTTGATATTTAAAATCATTACGGTTCCTCCAACAGTATTTGTAGGAGAAGGTGGTGCATAACTTCGACCATAAGAGTCTGGATTACTGGACACTGAATAGGTTCCAATCATGTGGGATATTAAATTGTCACTATTAAATCGAGAGGAAATTCTTCCTAATCCCAGTCCAGTTCCATCTTGCCCAAAATTTTCAGTTGTTATCCTTCCAGATATTATTTCTTGTGAATTATTTGTTGATTTATCGGAATTACCGTTTGTTTTTACTACAACATAATAATCCGTAGACCAATAGCCTCCCTTTCCTTTTAAAACATTACTTCCACTTCGACTAAAATCTACAACAGGATTAAAATTAATGTTTCGACTCGCATCGTTTCTGTATTTAGGAGCAAAAGTACCATAACCGTTTGCACTATTGTCATAGGCTTGGTCTGACCATGAGGTTACTGTACTGTTATCAGTTGTTGAGTTTGTTCCTATATTTGCTTTTAACCAAAGTTTAAGGTTTCCGTTTATATTACCAGGACCTATCGCTGGATTTGCAGGTGCTGTAATATGTTCTCCTTTTATAATGACATTGTCTATAGCAACCCCATCATCGTTAGTACTATTGTCTGATCCAAAATTAATTCTAAATCGTAATGAAGCGGCATTATTCAATGCACCTACATCGCTACTAGATATCGAGGCTTCTATAAATTTTGATGGACTTAGCTCTACTTCAGTATTTATTCCAGACCATCCATGAACATTATTACCTATACCATTAACATCATTGTTATTGTACCAATTATTTCCATTACCAGAGTTTCCTAATCTGATCCATCCTGATAGTCCAGTTAGGTCAGTAGTATATTCTATATTCATACCATCAAAGTTGACTTCTGTTTTATAACGAATATCAATATAGAATTTAACATTATTAAAACCGCTAGTTGAAATTACAGGACTCGTTAATCTTGTTAAATAATTAATTCCATAATCGTTGTAATTATTTATGCTCCAGTAACTTCCTTCGCCAATTATAGGATTTGCGTTATAGGACCATGATCCATTTCTCCCTGATTCAGTGCTTGATGTCCAGCCTCCATTATTAGCGTCAAAATTTTCGTAATGTATGGTTTTGGTCTGTGAATATCCTAAAAAAACAAGACATAAAAGCGCTATAGTAAAACAGGTTGTTTTTGTAAAAAGTAAAGTTCTTTTCATGTTTAGGAAATGTATGAATTATCGTGGTTATAATTGTAAACTGGTATGGTACAAGAGACTAATTATCGTTATTAATGAATTTTAATCCTCATTCAATTAAGACTTTTACACTATAATTTAACTGTTCAAATATAAAATATTTTTTAGTAAAACACTCTTTTTTTACCGTTTAAAAGCTATTATTACCGTTTAAACGCATAAAAATGTATTTTTTCTGCTTTTTTTGTAAAAAAAAAATAGGCAAGGCAGTACTGAATTTCTACAAAGAGAGGCGTAATAATTTCTATAAATACCTAAACAGGATTTTAATTTACTGTAATAACAAATCGTGCTTGTTTTAATTTTTTTCCATCTTTTTTACGGATTAAAACGCAATTTTTAACTAATTTTAGCACCTTATTCAGAGTATACAGCTAGGTCAAAAAGGAGTCAAAAGCATCTTAAATAGTATGGCTTTCAGTCTTTTGTTTTTAATTAATTTAAAGGTTTAGGCTGCTTTTTGCTACTCCTTATTCGCGTTAATAATACAGTTTTATTAAAAAATATGAATTCATCTTCTGATAATGCAACACAAATTGACACTGCTGTTATTGCACAGCAAACCGTGTATCCTGTCCTGTTTTCTATTGCATTTGCTCATTTGCTCAATGATTTATTACAGGCCGTTATTCCGGCTGCGTACCCTATTTTAAAAGAAAATTTTAATTTAACCTTCACCCAAATCGGGTTAATTACCTTGGCCTATCAATTAGCGGCTTCCATTTTGCAGCCGATCGTGGGACTCTACACGGACAAAAGACCAAAACCTTTTTCCCAAATTTTCGGAATGCTTTTTACCTTATCCGGAATTGTGGGTTTGTCCTATGCGTCCAGTTTTTCAATGATCATAGTGTCGGTTGTATTAGTCGGGATTGGTTCGTCCATTTTTCATCCTGAAGCATCCCGAATCTCCTTTTTGGCCTCTGGAGGAAAACGGGGTTTGGCACAATCCATTTTTCAGTTGGGGGGCAATGCCGGAACAGCGATCGGGCCTTTACTGGTTGCCTTAATTGTGGTTCCTAATTCTCAATATTACATCATTTGGTTCGTCGCCGTCGCCCTTATTGGATTGGTTGTTTTGAGTAGGATTGCCCTGTGGTATCAAAAGCATTTGAGTTTAAAGAGCACTAAAAAAACGGTAATCAATTTGCCTAATTTGTCTCAAAAAACGATCGCAATCTCCGTGGGAATTTTGATGGTTTTGATATTTTCAAAATTCTTTTACATGGCCAGCATGTCCAGTTATTTCACCTTTTATTTAATCGAAAAATTTGGATTATCAGTGCAGGATGCCCAGTTTCACTTGGTTCTGTTTTTAGCCTCTTGTGCAATAGGAACTTTAATTGGTGGGCCTTTGGGCGATAAATACGGCAGGAAATACGTCATTTGGTTCTCTGTCTTGGGAGCCGCGCCTTTTACCTTACTGTTGCCGTTTGTCGATTTATTTTGGACCGGAGTCCTTTCCGTCCTCATTGGAACTATAATGTCCTCAGCCTTTCCGGCTATTCTGGTTTTTGCACAGGAATTACTGCCTAAAAAACTCGGAATGGTTTCTGGACTTTTCTATGGTTTTGCCTTCGGAATGGGAGGTTTAGGCTCTGCTTTACTCGGAAATCTAGCAGATCACACCAGCATCACTTATGTCTATTACCTGTGTGCCTATTTGCCGCTGATCGGAATTATTGCTTTCTTTTTGCCTAATTTAAAGAAAAAATAATACTTTTTCGTAGCTATATTTACTTCGTCAGTTCGCTTCGCTCGTATCCTGCTCTGTACTTGTATTCCAAGGTAATAAAAACTACAGCTGAAAAAGCCTCGTTTTTCTAAATCGGGAGATGTCGCTGCTATCAGAGCTCTAGGTATTTGGTTTCCTAATGGCATTATTTTTTAAAGGGCTTCGTTCTGGTTTTTATAAAAATTAGTAGAATTTTAAGAGTTGTTTTCCCTCTATAGTGTGTTTATTTCAATACCTTACAGTGTTACTAATTATTAAAATAAACAAGCATGGCAACAGTACGATTAGGCGATATTGCTCCTGATTTTGAAGCAGAAACGTCACAAGGAAAAATAGAATTTCATCAATGGCTGGGAGATTCCTGGGGTATTTTGTTCTCACATCCCGCTGATTTCACACCGGTTTGTACCACTGAGTTAGGAACAGCAGCACTGTATTATCCTGAATTTAAAAAACGAAATGTCAAGGTAATCGCATTGAGTGTAGATAGCGTCGATTCACACATGGAATGGATTAAAGACATCAATGAAACTCAAAATACTACTGTAGATTTCCCTATAATAGCCGATGAAGACAAGCATATCGCGGAACTATATGACATGATTCATCCCAATGCAAGTGAGAGTTTCACCGTTCGTTCCGTTTTTATAATAGGACCAGACAAAAAAATAAAATTGACATTGACCTATCCGGCATCAACCGGTAGAAATTTTGATGAATTATTGCGTGTCATCGATAGTCTGCAATTGACAGCTAATTACAGCGTGGCCACACCGGCCAACTGGAAAGATGGAGACAGTGTTGTAATTTCGCCTGCGGTTAAAGATGAAGATATCCCGACTAAATTTCCAAAAGGCTACGAAAGGGTTAAACCGTATTTGCGAATGACTCCGCAGCCCAATAAATAATGTTTTTTAGAAAACTGTATAAACATGAAAGCAGAATGAATTTATTTTCATTCTGCTTTTCTATTTTGTCAAAAATTAAAAATTACTTCTTATTGGTAATTAATAAACCAGAAACAATGATGCCCATACTAATAATTTGTATCAATCCAATTGCTTGATTTAGGAAAAAGTAAGCAAGAATACCGCTGAATATTGGGATTAAATAATAGATTAGAGCTGTTTTCGATGTGCCTATCAATCGTATGGCTTCGTTCCACAAATAGAAAGAAACCAGCGAAGCAAAAATGCCAACATAGGTGGTAATCAGAATCGTTTTAGTGTCAAAAACAACTTTTTTGTAAAACAAATGTTCACAAAGATAAAAAGGAAAAAGGAGCAGTGTGCCTATTACAAAAACACTAAACAAAAATACTTTTGGTGTTAATTCAGGTGGTTTTTTACGCACTAAAATAGTGTAATACGCAAAAAAGAAGCAAGCCACAAGCATCAATAAATCCCCAATGGTAAAGTTGATTTTTAGCAAGGCCTGAAGCGAACCTTTGGTAATTAGCACTAGAACCCCTGTGATTATAGTTACAATTCCTATGATTTTCAGATTAGAAACGGTCTCTTTAAAAATAATTCTGGAGATTACAACAATAAATAACGGAATCGAAATGGCGATTAGCGATAAATTCACAGCACTCGTTGTTTTTCCTGCAATGTAAATTAACGTGTTGAAAATAGTGATTCCCAATACCGCCGTAAACACAAGATACCGGAGGTGTTTTTTAACAATTGTGAAATTTCTAGTAGTGCTTTTTAAAGCAAATGGAGCCAAAACGAGACATGCAATTGTCCAGCGCCAAAAGGCCAGTCCTATAGGAGGAATGTGGTCTTTTATGCCACTGGCGATGACCATATTAACGGACCATAACAAGGTAGCAAATAAGGCAAATAGAACTCCTTTAGTGGGATTACTCATTAAACCAAATTATGAATTTTAGCATACTGTAGTAACATAATAGTCTTGGCATCCTGCATTTGACCAGATTCAATCATGGCATACGCTTCTTCAAAAGACATTTCAATCACATCTATATTTTCTTCCTCATGTGCTACTCCGCCACCGTCACTTACTTTCATAGATTCATCGTACTCGCCAACAAATAAATACAATATTTCAGTTACAGCTCCTGGCGACATATATGTTTCCATGACTTTTTTGACTGTAGAAATACGATATCCTGTTTCTTCTTCGGTTTCTCTAATGATGCATTGCTCCGGATTGTCTTGATCCAAAAGGCCGGCACAAACCTCAATCATCATGCCGGTTTCATTCCCGTTAAGATAGGTTGGCAAGCGAAACTGACGTGTAAGAATAACGGTTTTTTGTAAAGTGTTATAAAGTAAAATGGCGGCTCCGTTTCCTCTATCATAGACTTCTCTTTTTTGGGTAATCCAGGAGTCGTCTTTTTTTTGATAGTCAAAAGTGACTTTGTTTAAAAGGTACCAATTGTCTGAGAGCAATTCGGTTTTTTGTATTTTAATGGTTGGGTTTTTCATTCGTAGGAATTGATTTTTAAACTAAAAAAAACGTCCCGATTTATCGGGACGTTTCATAATCTTATTTCAGAATCGTTTGCTTTCTGTCTGGACCTACAGAAACAATTTTGATAGGCACTTCTACTTCTTTTTCGATGAATTCAATGTATTCTTTTAATTCGATTGGTAACTCATCATATGTGGTCATACCAGTCAAATCTTGTTTCCATCCTTTGAAATCCTGATACACTGGAGTTACATTTTCCGGTTCAATGTTGTATGGGAAATGTGAAATATTTTCTCCTTTATAATTGTATTCCGTACATACTTTCAACGTTTCAAATCCTGAAAGGACATCCCCTTTCATCATCATCAGTTGGGTTACACCATTCACCTGAACCGCATATTTCAGTGCTACTAAGTCTAACCAGCCACAACGTCTTTGTCTGCCGGTTACTGATCCAAATTCATTTCCAACACGGGCCATAGTTGCACCATCTTCGTCAAAAAGTTCAGTAGGGAACGGGCCACTTCCAACGCGTGTTACATAGGCTTTGAAGATTCCGTATACTTCCTTGATTTTATTTGGAGCAATCCCTAAACCGGTACAAGCGCCTGCGGCAGTTGTATTAGAGGAAGTCACAAATGGATAGGTTCCAAAATCAACATCTAATAACGAACCTTGGGCTCCTTCACATAATATTGATTTACCTGCTTTTTGCGCTTGGTGTAAATATTCTTCACTATCAATAAAGTCTAATTTTTTTAGCTCTTCGATAGCTTCAAAAAATTCTTTTTCTAATTCTTCTAAATTGTATTGTATCGCAACATCATAGAATTTTATCATGGCTTCGTGCTTGTCAGCCAAAGCTCTGTAACGATCTGTAAAATCTTCTAATTCAATATCACCCACACGGATTCCGTTTCTTCCGGTTTTGTCCATATAAGTAGGGCCAATTCCTTTTAAAGTAGAACCAATTTTTGCTTTTCCTTTAGATGCTTCTGATGCGGCATCTAACAAGCGGTGCGTTGGCAAAATTAAATGCGCTTTTCTTGAAATGATTAATTTGTTTTTGATGTCTAAATTAAATTTTTCAAGGCCTTCAATTTCTTTTTGAAAAACTACAGGATCAATTACAACTCCGTTTCCAATGATGTTTACAGCAGTTTTATGAAAAATACCGGAAGGAATAGTTCTAAGAACATGTTTTATTCCATCAAATTCTAAAGTGTGTCCTGCATTTGGACCTCCTTGAAAACGTGCAATAATGTCATATTTCGAAGTAAGAACATCCACAATTTTTCCTTTTCCTTCATCTCCCCATTGCAACCCTAGTAATAAATCTACCGTCATTCTATATGTTATTTGTAGTTAATTTTTATATTTAGGAACGATCTTGTTCGTCCAGAGTATTCTTTTCCTTTTTTACACCGTAAAGGTATAAGGAGTGATTTGTAATTTCTATATCGAAAATTTCCTCAATTGTTTTTTTGATGCTTTGGATTCTAGGGTCACAAAACTCGATTACTTCACCGGTATCAGTCATGATAATGTGATCGTGCTGTTTGTCAAAATATGATTTTTCGTAATGTGCCTGATTCTGTCCAAATTGGTGTTTGCGCACTAAAGCACAGTCCAATAATAATTCGATCGTATTGTAAAGGGTTGCCCTACTAACCCGATAGTTTTTATTTTTCATTTTGATGTAGAGATTCTCTACGTCAAAATGTTCTTCACTATCGTAAATTTCCTGAAGAATAGCATAACGTTCAGGCGTTTTGCGATGTCCTTTTTTTTCAAGATACATTGTAAAAACATTTTTTACAATTTCTTGATTCTTGTTGTTATCTGTGGAAATGAGTGTCATATGCTGGCAAAGATAAATTTTTTAGTTTAAAGATTAAAATTTCCGGTTTGTTTAGTTTCAAGTTTGTTCCGTTTCAGGTATGAAAAGCTACATTATGTAAAAAAACAGCAACTTTTCTAGGTTTTATAAACTCGGGTTACCTTATCTATTCCATCAATCTTTTTGATATTATTGATTAACTTTTTTAAGATTGTATTGTTCTGAACAATTACGGCCACCTGCCCATGAAAGATACCTGCCTCTGTGCTCAAAGAAATACTCTGGATGTTCACATGCATATTATTCGAAATCACTTTTGTCAGCTGGTTGGTAAGTCCTAAAACATCCATTCCGGTTATGTTTATGATGGCTTTGAATTCTTCTTGGGAAGAGTCAATCCATTTGGCCGTCATGATCCGGTAGGCATAGTTGGATTGCATTCCAATCGCGTTTGGGCAATCTTTTTTATGCACTTTTATCCCTTCGTTTATCGTGACAAACCCAAACACGTCATCCCCGGGAATTGGGTTGCAACACGGGGATAATTTATAATCCAGTTTGTCATGTTCTTTGCCAAATACGAGCATGTCATAATTGCTGCTTATTATTGGTTTATGAATGTCCTCATCAGCTGTGCTGGCGGTTCGTTTTATTTTATTCTTGAAAAAATTAATAAAAGTATTGCTTTTTTGGGCGGCATAATCTTTGAGTTGTTGGTTTTCTATAGCGCCAATCCCGACTCTGTAAAATAAATCTAAGCTTGTTTTTAACTTAAAAAAATTGACTAGCTCATTTACAACAGATTCATTTAAAGTTATTTTTAAATGCTTTAGTTTACGCGTCAGCAGTTCTTTTCCTTCTTCTCCAATTTTCTTGGTGTTCTCGTTTAAAACATTTTTTATCTTAGTTTTGGCTCTTGAAGTGGTCACATAATCCAGCCAGTTGATCGTTGGTTTTTGATGTTGTGACGTGATTACTTCTATTTGATCACCACTTTTTAATTCAAAATTCAACGGGACTAATTTTCCGTTTACACGTGTTCCCCTGGTGCGAATGCCTATTTCGGAGTGAATGCTGAAAGCAAAATCAAGCGATGTAGCACCTTTGGGCAAGGATTTTATTTCTCCCTTTGGGGTAAAAACAAAAATTTCTTTTGAATATAAATTCATCTTGAAATCCTCCACAAAATTTACTGCATTTGTCTCAGAATTCTCTAAGGCTTCTTTTAGTAAATTGAGCCAGACATCCAAACCACTTTCTTCGGTAGCGCCATTTTTATATTTGTAGTGCGCAGCATATCCTTTTTCGGCAATTTCATCCATGCGTTCGCTGCGTACCTGAACTTCAATCCAGCGCCCTTTGGGTCCCATTACGGTAATATGCAAGGCTTCGTAGCCAGTAGATTTTGGAGACGAAATCCAATCGCGCAACCTACTCGGGCTGGGCCTGTAGTGGTCCGTTACAATGGAGTATATTTTCCAGGCGATGAATTTTTCGTCATGGGGAGTTGATTTGTAAACAATTCGGAGTGCAAATTTATCATACACTTCGTCAAAACTTACATTTTGAGCCTGCATCTTTCTCCGGATGGAGTAGATTGATTTTGGACGGCCTTTTATGATATAATCAATTCCTTCAGTATCTAAGGATGTTTTTAAAATATTTGAAATAGCCTCAATATACGCATCCTGCTCCTCTTTAGTTTCTTTTATTTTACTTACGATTTCATTGTATACTGCTGGTTCCGTATATTTTAATCCTAAATCTTCCAGTTTTGTCTTGATATTGTACAAACCCAATCGATGGGCCAGTGGCGCATAAATGTACAAGGTTTCAGATGCAATTTTAGTCTGCTTGTCCTCTTGCATCGAATCCATGGTTTGCATGTTGTGCAGGCGATCAGCAAGTTTAATCAGGATTACGCGCACATCATCATTTAGCGTCAAAATCATCTTGCGAAAATTTTCGGCTTGCATTGAAACGTTCAGGTCTCTTTGCACCATAGATATTTTTGTTAATCCTTCAACAATTTGGGCTACTTTAGGATTAAATAAGCGCTCGATGTCCTGAATTGTAGTGGGTGTATCCTCGACCACATCGTGCAATAATGCAGCTGCAATAGAGGTTGCTCCCAAACCTATTTCTGAAGCAACAATTTTTGCTACAGCGATAGGATGAAAAATGTAGGCTTCACCGGACTTTCTGCGTTGCTCTTTATGGGCTTCTACAGATACATCAAAGGCTTTTCGGATGAGTTTTTTGTCCTCATCACTCAAGGTTTGGTAGCTTATTCGAAGTAACTCTTTGTACTCCTGAGCTATAGCTTTATTTTCTTTTTCTAAATCTATTTCGATCATAACGGCATGGTTCATTTCTTAAAAATAGCAATAAGTTAGCAGATATGCAATTTTATTTAAGCACGATATTACAGGATTTTTTTAAACGCTAAATTTTGAAAGTCATAACTGAAATCAGTCCGTCCGGAAATGGGTTTTATTGTGATTCAGACTGCTTTTCAATTGCCACACATTCTAAAAATAAATACACATCAGCATGAAAATAGGTATTATTCCATTTTACCACACAATTACTGTCTTTGCAGAAAAAATAGCACCATAAAGTTGTGGGAACGTTTGAAAGCAAAATAAAATTTCTCTTTTACCTGAAAGTTGCACTTCTCTAAACCAATTGTCTTTAGGTGTGCCAATGAAAATTTTGAAATCTCCTATCAAAAAAGCATTCATCTTCAGTCTAAAATCCCCGTTGTCTTTTGGCTTCAAAGATCAAGATGGCTGCAGCAACGGAAACATTCATAGAATCGATTTCGCCCTGCATTGGAATAATAATATTTCGCGTGGCTTCTTCTCGCCATGCTGCTGTCAAGCCAGTTGCCTCTGTTCCTACTACTAAAGCCGTTGGTGTGGTGTAATCTTGGGTATGATAGGAAGTGGAGTTTTGTAGCGTTGCACAATAAAAATTGATTTTTCGTTCCTTCAAAAAAGCAATAATTTCTGCTGTAGTTCCGGTTGCAATTTGGTTGGTAAACAAACAACCTACGCTGGAACGCACAATATTTGGGTTGTATAAATCGCTTTTTGGGTTGGCAATAATCACGGCATCCAGATTAGCAGCATCCGCAGTGCGCAACAAAGCGCCAATGTTTCCCGGTTTTTCAGGTGCTTCAGCAACTAGAATCAATGGGTTTTCGGATAATTCTAAATCGGATAATCGCAATGATTTGGTTTTGGCTATAGCCAAAATACCCTCGGTGGTATCGCGATAAGCCAGTTTCTGGTAGACTTCTTTGTTGATTTCGATCAATTCTGCATTTTCAGAAAATTGATGCGCTTCAGTTTCGGAACAAAGTTCAGGTAAAAACAATAAAGTTTCTATTTCGTAACCGCCTTTGATGGCAATTGAAATTTCCCGTTTTCCCTCTATCAAAAAAGTACCGGATTGTTTGCGCGCTTTTGCTTTTTCCTGCAATTGCACTAAGGATTTTATGTGCGGATTTTGTATCGAAGTAATTTGTTTCAAGGCTTTCCTCTATTTAATTAAACACGACAAAGATACACAGAGAAAATCCAGTTTTCTAATCTGATCCGAATATTTATTTGGAAGCAATAGCAGCATTAATGCCAGTTGCTTTGGTTATTTTTACAAGTATTTTCTTTATTTTTGTAGAAATTCCATATTTAAAAAATTTCAATCTAAATGTTTTACTTTCTAGACTTTGTCGGTACGATTGCTTTTACCATGTCAGGCGCATTGACCGCTATGAGTAAAAAACTCGATCCTTTTGGGGTGTTCATCATTGCGTTTGTAACGGCTGTTGGCGGCGGAACCTTACGAGATGTTATGATTGGTAGGACGCCCGTGGGCTGGATGCTGGACCTGAATTACGTGTATGTGATTTTTTTGGGGTTTGTTTTGTCGATTATTTTCAGGAAAAAATTTGATCGTTTGCGCACTTCTTTGTTTTTATTTGATACCGTCGGGCTGGGCGTTTTTACATTAATTGGTCTTGAAAAAGGAATAAATATTGGTTTGCATCCTGTTATATGCATTGCATTAGGAACGATCACAGCTTGTTTTGGAGGGGTTATTCGGGATATTTTATGCAACGATATTCCGGTAATTTTCAGACGGGAAATTTACGCCACGATTTGTATTCTGGGCGGAATGCTGTTTTTTATGCTTCGGGAATTTAATTTGGATAAGGATATTTTATACATAACAACGTCAATTTTTATTATTGTGATTCGGTTGATGGCCGTAAAATTCAAATGGTATCTGCCCACTTTAGAACCTAAATAAAAAATGATTACTTTCACAAAGTCTAAAACCAAAGCGTGAAAAATTATACCGTCAAACGATATCAAAAAAGCGATTATGACCATTGGAATTCCTTTATTGGTCAAGCCAAAAATGCAACCTTTTTGTTTCACCGTGATTTTATGGAATACCATGAGGATCGCTTTGAAGATTTTTCAGTACTTATTTATGACAAACAAAAACTGGTAGCAGTTTTGCCAGCTAATAAATTGGAAAACAGCATTTTTTCACATCAGGGTTTGACCTATGGCGGCTTGGTTTATTCAGCTATAATAAAAGCAGAAATAGTAGCGGAACTTGTAGACTGTCTTTTGTCTTTTTTTAAAGACCATAGCATCCAATCCTTTTATTTGAAACAAATCCCTTTTTTTTATCTTTCAAAAGGAAATGCTGAAATGGAGTTTTTCTTGCTTAAAAAAGGTGCTTTTCTGGAGAAGAAAGAAATGAATTTGGCCATCAATTTAGCAATGCCATTGACGGTTTCTAAAAGTAAATTGAAGCATTTGAGAAAAATGGAAGCATTTGACTTGCAACTTGTCGAGGAAGCGGAGCCGGACTCTTTCTGGGAATTGGTTTTAGAACCAAGATTGCGTGAAAAATACAATGCAAAACCAGTTCATACCTTGCAAGAAATCACAAAATTAAAGATATTATTTCCGCAAAACATCAAACAATTTTCAGTGTATTATGAAGATGTAATAGTTGCCGGAGTGACCCTGTTTGAAACCGAAACGGTGGTGAAATCACAATATGGAGCCACCACTAAAAAAGGCGAGGAGTTGCGCGCATTGGATTTTGCATTTATTACCTTAATAGAAAAATACAAAAAACAAGGCCTGCTTTTTTTTGATATGGGTATTGTAAATGATACTAATGAAAGCGGATTTCATGCCGGACTTTTGAAACAAAAAGAAGAATTAGGGTGCACGGTATATGGCCAAGACTTTTATAAAATGAATCTAGTATGATACCATTTTTAGATTTAAAAAAAACAAACAAGCCCTATGAAACTGCTTTTCAGGAAAAATTAAAAGGGTTTTTAGCGAATGGTTGGTATATTTTAGGGAATGAAGTCAGCGAGTTTGAAACCAATTTTGCGGCTTATTGCGGAACAAAATACTGTATTGGGACGGGAAATGGTTTTGATGCTTTAGTGCTCGTTTTTAAAGCCTATATCGTGTTAGGAAAACTGCAAAAAGGGGACGAAGTCATTGTGCCAGCAAACACGTACATTGCCAGTATTCTCGCTATTTTGCAAGCAGATTTAATTCCGGTTCTGAGCGAGCCAAAATTAGAAACCTATAACTTGGATCCCGATTTAATTACAGCAAAAATCACTTCTAAAACAGGAGCTATTCTAGTCGTTCATCTCTACGGACAGCTGGCAGAAATGGAGAAAATAAATGAAATTGCTGCAGCAAACAATTTATTAGTAGTAGAAGATGCGGCTCAGGCTCACGGGGCTTCCTTTGAAGATGAAAGTGCGAAGACCCAAAACCAAAAGCCAAAAACCCAAGCCTATAGTTTTTATCCTGGGAAAAATCTAGGGGCATTAGGCGATGCCGGTGCCGTTACGACTAATGATTCTGAATTAGCCAGGGTTATTCAGTCGCTTCGAAATTACGGATCGGAAACCAAGTATTATAATGACTATGTAGGGATAAACTCCAGATTAGACGAATTGCAAGCTGCTTTTTTAAATGTGAAATTACCGTTTTTAAATGCTGAGAACGACCGCCGAAGAACAATTGCCAATCGCTATTTATCAGAAATAAAAAACGATAAAATAATACTTCCATTTTGGGATTTGTCAAACAATCATGTCTTTCATTTATTTGTCATTCGAACTCAGGATAGAACGGATTTACAAGAATATTTACGTCAAAACGGAATTCAAACGGTTATCCATTATCCAGTTTCGCCCCACCGTCAAAAAGCTTTCTCTTCCGAGACTGCGGGATGGAATATATTGTCCTTTCCAATTACTGAAAAAATTCATGAAGAAGTTTTGAGTTTGCCCATAAGTCCTGCCTTGACACCGGAGGAGGTTCGTCATATTATTGCAATTTTAAATACATATTAAAAATGTCCGATAGTAAAACGTCATATCATCGCATTGTAAAAACGACTTCGCTTTTTGGAGGCGTTCAGTTTTTTATGATTATTATTGGGGTTATCCGGACTAAGTGTATTGCTGTTTTTATTGGGCCTGAGGGAATGGGGATTATTTCTTTGTTGAACTCGGCGATGAATCTTGTGGGCGGTGTTACTGGTTTAGGGATTGAAACCAGTGGTGTAAAACACCTTTCCAGTAGCTACAAAAACGACAATTTAAGTACGATTGCATCTGTAGCAGCACTTATAAAAAAGCTCGCAGTACTAACCGGGATTTTAGGATGCGTTCTTGTGATCCTGTTTTCTAGTTGGCTGAGCCAAATTACTTTTGGGAATTCGAATCATACTTTTACCTTTGTTTTTATTTCGATCACCTTGTTGTTCCGGCAATTAATGATTGGCCAGCTGGTTGTTTTGCAGGGTTTAAGAAAAATGCGGTTTTTAGCCAAAGCTAATTTTTATGGAAATGGATTGGGGTTGTTAGTTTCAATTCCGTTGTATTATTATTACCGGATTGATGCCATTGTCCCCACCATCATAGTTGCCTCTTTAGCCTCACTATTGGTTTCTTTTTATTATTCGAAAAAAATACCATTTGAAAAAAATGTGTTTTCTAAAGAACAAGGAAATGCCGAAGGAAAAAGTATTATTAGACTAGGTATTTTATTGACATTAAGTGGTTTGCTGACCTTGTTATCAACGTATTTGATTCAAATTTTTGTTGGAAAATGGGGTGGTTTAGAACAAGTTGGGTTTTACAATGCCGGTTTCACATTGTTGAATTCCTATGTGGGAGTAATTTTCACGGTCATGAGTACCGATTATTTTCCAAGATTAGCGTTCATTAGTGCGGATAATGAAAAAGTAAGAACCAGTGTTGTTCAGCAATCGTTTGTTTCAATATTGATTATTACACCGGTAATCATTTTGTTTTTAACGTGCATTCCGTTGATTGTGAAAATTATATTTACACCGGAATTCAACGCCATTATTCCAATGGTTTGTTTTGGAATAATAGCAATGTTGTTTCGGGCCGTTTCGTGGTCAATGGGCTATATTTTGATTGCCAAAGGCGATTCGAAAATGTTTATGCGAACTGCTGTTGGATTTAATAGCATTTCGCTTATTTTGAATGTTTTAGGGTATTATTATTATGGTTTGGAAGGTCTTGGATTTAGTTTTTTGCTCTATTATTTCATTCATTTTTTGGGTTTA
The DNA here is from genome assembly GCF_003970355.1 of Flavobacterium bomense. Taxonomy (NCBI): domain Bacteria; kingdom Pseudomonadati; phylum Bacteroidota; class Flavobacteriia; order Flavobacteriales; family Flavobacteriaceae; genus Flavobacterium; species Flavobacterium bomense. The sequence continues at coordinate 101,052 of NZ_RYDJ01000005.1, forward strand.
AAAATAATCACCAAAAAAAGATATGGGTTTTATTTTGAAAGCGATTTTTATAACACTTATTTAATTTGCATCTTGCTGTGTGTGGCAACTTTTTTGTTCCGATACCTTCCAAATCCAATTTTAAAGTATGGCTTAATGTCACTAATGGTAGTAGTGTCGATTGTTTTTGTTTTATTTGAAATGAACAAAAAGACCGCATTAAAAGAATTGTTCAATGCTATAATTAAGAAAAAGAATGATTGAAATACTTAAGAATGTTTACAGAAAAGTAAGATTTTTTTATCATCGGTTACAACTGTATTATTCCGTAAACTGGACCAAAACACTGTACTTTAATTTTAAAAAATTCCCGTATCCTATTGCTAAGCAGCTCCCTGTATTTTTTTATGGAAAAGTAAAATTTACTTCAATAACGGGTGCAATCAAAATTGAGGGAGTTGTCAAAAAGGGAATGATTGGTTTTGGACAACCTTATGAAATAAATACGCTTCACAAAGGAATTGCCGAAATCACTATTTTGGGAACGCTCATTTTTAAAGGTCACATACAATTAGGTAAAGATTATTTTATTTATGTTGGTGACGGTGGATTGTGCGAATTGGGACACATGGCTTCATTGGCCTCAAATGCAAAATTGATTTGTATGGAGCATGTTGTATTAGGGGATTATGCCCGTTTTGGTTCGGAATCACAAATTATGGACACTAATTTCCATCAGATGATGGATACTACAACGGGTGAAAAGTTTAAAATGACAGCGCCAATTAGAATAGGAAATTACAACTATGCAGCCAGCAGGGTTACGGTACTGCAAAATACGACTACCCCTGATTTTTGTACGATAGGCTCCAGTAGTGTGTGTACTGCGGATTATACGTCATTTGGTTCAAATATTTTGATTGGTGGTATTCCGGCAAAATTTATAAAAAACGCCATTTCCAGAGATTGGGAAGGAGAGAAAGCCTTGCTGGACGAGTATTTGATAGTGTAGTTTATGAAGCTAACAAATGAAATCGCAACTTAATTTCCATAATAATATAGCGCAGTAACAACGTATTATGAGCAGTTTTATAGGTGAGAATCATCTCAAAATGAATGCGTTTTAAAATTGCTTTATCCTCTTTTTTTGTTCTATTGAGCCCAATTGCTTTTTTAAGGATCAAATATGTACTCTGATTAATTTTTCTGGCTCTGGCATCTTTTTTCTTAAAAAAATGCGTGCCTAGGGAGTGTTGTACAATTCTTTTTTGAACCAGAATAGCATCAATAAAGTCAAATTCGTACGTTCGGGAAGCCCGAATCCAAAAATCCAAATCCTCGTACGCCAGCGTTTCATCATAGCCGTTCAAAGCATCGAACAGTGATTTTTTGACCATTGATGAAACGGAGCAAATACAGTCACCACCAGAAAGAACGGATTCATAAATATCTCCCGTTGTTCTTTCCTTGACTACCTTTTGAAAGCTATCAACAGGGAAATAATAAGATTCGTGTTTGCCTTTTTCAGTGATTAATTCGACGTTTCCATATACAATTCCAAGATTTTTAAAAGTTGTGTTGTTGAAAGCATTTATTTGTGAAGTGATGCAATTGGGCAATAATACATCATCAGCAGCCAAGTCAATAATATAATCCCCTTTTGCTGTTTTTAAGGCATTATTGAAAGACTTAGTATTCCCTAAATTAGTGTCATTGGCTATAAATGGAATTTGTGGATAATCCAGAAGCCATTTCTCAATTACGGATTTAGAATTATCAGTACTGCAATCGTCTACGATAATCAACTCAATAGTATCGTAATGTTGGTTTAATACGGACATTAAGCTCTCTATTACATAATCTTTATGATTGTAACACAAACAAATAACGGTGACTAGTGGATTATCTTGCATGTTTTTTTAAAAGCGTTATATTTGAGACGAAAATAACAAATTGAGAATGATAATACCCAATAAAAAATATAAAATCGCATTAATAGGGTACCGATTAAGTGATGGAGGTGCTGAAAAAGTGATGGCTGTTTTATCCTTTTTTTTTGAAAAACAGGGCATAGAAGTTCATACTATTATTGTCCTGGATGCCGTTTCCTATTCCTATGCCGGAAAATTAGTCAATTTGGGTAAAATGAAAAACAAAACCAACGGTTTTTTAAATAAATTCAGTCGGTTTTTATTTTTGAAGAACTATTTGAAAGAGCATGAATTTGATTTTATTATTGATTTCCGATTTAGGATAAAACCCATTCAAGAATTATTAATTTCAAAATGGCTTTATAAAACCAATACTATTTTCACCGTGCACAGTTATTTGATTAATCATTATATGCCCAATTGGTCGGTGCTTACCCGATACATGTATGGAAATTGTTATAAAGTGGTTAGTGTTTCTAATCAATCGAAAGAGTTAATAGCGCGAAAGCACCAGCTGAAAAATGCGATTACCATTTACAATCCTATAGATATTGAGGAAATTGTCAGGAAGAGTGAAGAACCTGTGGCACTTAACTTCAAGTATATTATTGGGATAGGTCAAATGGAAACTAATATCAAGCAATTTGATAAATTAATTGAAGCGTATGCCCATTCGACTTTACCCCAAAAAGGGATACATTTGGTTTTATTAGGGGAAGGCAAAAGAAAAAATATTCTTTTAAAGTTAGTAAAAGAAAAAAAACTGGGAGATAAAGTTCATTTTTTAGGGTTTAAACAGAATCCGTTTAAGTACCTGAAAAATGCTAAATTCTTTGTTTTGAGTAGCTTGAATGAAGGACTGCCAAATGTTCTACTAGAATCATTAGCCTGTAATACACCGGTAATATCCTTTGACTGCTTAACTGGTCCAAGTGAAATAATTGTAAATAAAGAAAATGGTTTATTAGTTGAAAATCAAAATGGTAGTAAAATGACGGAAGCGATGAATTTATTCATTGAAGACGAAGTATTGTATCAGTATTGTAAACAAAATGCATTGGCAAGCGTACAATCCTTCTCAATTGAAAATATAGGCATGCAATGGTTAGATGTAATGAAAATTAGCAGAAAATGACAACAGTAGAAAACGTACAAGTATTAAAAATTCCTGTAATAGACGATGTTCGTGGAAACTTAGCCTACATTCAAAGTGGTGTAATTCCATTTGAATTCAAACGAATTTACTATCTCTTTGATGTGCCTAGTACTGCTTTTAGAGGTGGTCATTCCCATATTCAGCAACAAGAAATTTTAATTGCATTGAGCGGTAGTTTTGAGGTGGTTGTTCATGACGGTATCGAGAAAAAAAGCTACCTATTAAATAAACCAAACGTAGGTTTACTCATTACAACAGGAATTTGGAGAGAACTGCAAAACTTTTCTTCGGGATCAGTTTGCTTGGTTTTAGCCTCAGATATGTTTAAAGAAGAAGATTATATCAGAGATTATGACGAATTTTTGAAATCAAAAAAATGAAGTTGCTATTTGTAGTTCCTAACATTAATAACGCCGGAGGTGTGGCAAGAGTTATTGCTGTCAAAGCCAATTATCTGGTTGAACAATTAGGCTATGAAGTTGTTATTCTGACTCAAAACGGAGGTCATTCTCCTTTGTTTTATTCTTTTAATAAGAAGATCACTTTTCACGATATGATTTTAAAAGGAAAAAATCTTTCTTTTTTGAAAGCGTATTGTAAGAAACTAAACAGTTGTATTAAGACTGTAAACCCGGATATTATACTTGTTTGTGATAATGGTCTAAAGGCATATTTAATTCCTTTTATTATAAAATATAAAATTCCTCTGGTACTAGAAATGCATAGTTCCAGGTTTATTGAAGAAAGTGAAATTGTGACAAACAGTTTTACTAAATTGTTCTCGAATCTTGTTTTACAACTGAAAAAAAACGGAATAAAAAAATACAATCGATTTGTTGTTGAAACAAACGAGAGTATTTCAGAATGGAACATAAAAAACACACTGGTTATTGCGAATCCTTTATGGTTTGTAACGGAAAAATCTGGTGAATTAACAAACAAAAAAGTAATTGCGGTAGGGCGACATACGTACGAAAAAGGTTTTGACAGCATGTTGCACATCTGGAAAAAAGTGGTTTTAAAACATCCAGATTGGATATTGGAAATTTATGGAAAATCTAATGAAAATATCGATTTAAAACAACTTGCCCAAAAATTGGATGTTTCAAATAATATAGTTTTTTATGAACCTGTTCAGAATATTAACGAAAAATATTTAGATGCTTCATTTTATCTGATGACGTCTCGATATGAAGGTTTTGGAATGGTGTTAATTGAGGCAATGGCTTCCGGATTACCCTGTATTGCTTACGATTGTCCTTGCGGACCAAGAGCAATAATCACGCATAAAGAAGATGGATTTTTGATTGAAAACGGGAACGAATCGGATTATATAGCGGCTATAGAAATTTTAATCGAAAACGAGGTTTTACGAAGTGAAATGGCAAAAAAGGCAAAATTATCGAGTAAAAAATATCACATCGATGCCATTATGCAAACTTGGCATCAATTGTTTATTGGACTCAAAAAAGGAGTTTAGGTTCTGCTCTTAAAGTCAATGGAGCATAAATAACCTGCTCTGAACAAATTAAAAACCAGTATATTAGGATTTTCTCCGGTCAAGTTTTTAAATAATAATTTTTCAAAAACGGCATTTATTTTTGAAATAATAAAAGTTGATTTGGTTGTTTTTAAAAAATGATACAGTTGTAATAATCGTACAAATTCAATGTCAATTTTTTTCTTCTGATACAATAAATTTAAATTTTCTAAAGACTCTTTGGTCTTGTTCAAATACACTAGATTAGTGTCTAAATCGCCATGTTCAACAGGGTTTTCTATATGGCTTACTTTGGATTTTAATTTGCTTAGTTGAAACGAGAGTTGGGTGTCATCGTGACCGTATTTTTTTATGGTTTTGTCAAATTGTACCGTGTCAAAACAGACTTTTTTAATTATGGTATTATTAAAAAGTATTGAGTGGTAGGGTTTTGTCTTTCTGTTTGCAGCAGATTTATCTTCAATGAATCTTCCGTACTTCCACCGTAGTTTTTGATTATCAGAAGGACATTTTTCTGGATGCAAGCGTCCTCCATAAACCACATCAAAATCAAATAAATTAAATAAATATGTTTTGATATAATCAGAATTCACAATAGTAGAATCCCCGTCTATAAAAAGTAAATACTCAAATTTTGCTTTTTCGGCAAGTGAATTCCTGTTTTCTCTGTGGGCAATGTTTTCTTTTAATGAAACAAAACTGCAGTGAGAAAGCAAATTTATTTTTTCATTAAAAATATTTAGGGAAGAATCAGAAGCATCATCTTGGCATAAAATCTCAAAATCAATATTGCATTCCAAACATTGTTTGCGCAGCTCCAATGCTAAAGGATACACATTATAATTGTATATTGGAATAAGAATAGAAAGCATTACACGGCTCTCTGTTGCACTACTTCAAAAATTCGTTCGTCTTCACATTTTAATGTTTTCGAAGGGAATTTCATAAGCAACGCATAATCATGAGTGGCCATAATGACTGTTTTTCCATTGGCATTGATGCTTTTTAATACTTCCAAGACTTCAGCACTGGTTTGTGGATCCAGATTCCCGGTAGGTTCATCCGCAAGTATAAGTTCAGGATCGTTGAGTAAAGCTCTGGCAATGGCAACACGTTGTTGCTCACCACCTGAAATTTGGTGTGGCATTTTGTTGCCAAACTCTTTCATTGCTACTTTGTCCAGCACCTCATCAATTTTTCGCTGCATTTCATCAGCATCAGTCCAGCCTGTAGCTTTCAGGACAAATAACATATTGTCTTTAATGGTTCTGTCCGGCAGTAATTTGAAATCCTGAAAAACGATTCCAATTTTTCTTCTCAAAAACGGAATATCATCTTCTTTTAAGGTGGCTAAATCAAAGTCAACAATACTTCCTTCACCTTCTTTTAAAGCCAAATCACCATACAAGGTCTTCATTAAGCTGCTTTTTCCGGAACCTGTTTTTCCTATAATATACAGGAATTCACCATGTTTTACCTCCAAATTTACATGAGCTAAAATAGTTTTTTGTTCTTGGAAAATAGTAACGTTTTTTAAAGACAGGACAGATTGTGACATAATACAGTTTGTTTATGGGGTAAAAGTAACAAGATAACGGTTCTATTCAAAATAAATTCTATTCTATTCAACGGATTTTCAAAAAACAGGTATAAACAAGGGAAAGTCCGAATTTTATTTAAAGCCAATTTATCCGCACTTTATTGCTGCTTGAAGTTCCTATTTTAGCATAAAAAAAGAGTAGAAAATGAAGGTTTTCTACTCTTTTAATGAAATATAATTTGTTAAGGACCTTTTCAGTAGCCTCACCCAAACAGGATAGTTTTGTTGCTTTAAGGAACAAATGAAATCAAGACGAAAGTTCTTATTTTTTAAAGCGCAATCCTCTATCGGGATAATCCGTTATGATGCCATCAACTCCCCAACCTAGAACCGTTTTCATCCGACTTGCTTCATTAATAGTCCAAGGAATAACTTTCATTCCTTTGGCCTGTAATTCCGCTACAATTTCGGCAGTCAATAGCGTATGTTCTGGACTGTAGCTGTCTGGGATAAATCCCAAAGCATCTAAATTTGTTTTGACACTATCTTTGTACACCAGAGCCGCTAGTTTGTAATCAGGGTAGGCTTGATGGATATAGCGCAGTACTCTAAAATCAAAACTCTGGATTGTTAGTCTTTCCATAGGGATACGTCCTTGGATTGTTTTAATAAATAAATCTGCAAAAACCTGAGGTGTTGGATGGTATTTATTGTCCCCCTCTGGAGTACTTTTTATTTCAATATTATAGAAGATCTTTTGGTCAGATAAAAGTTCAGACTGCGCAATTACATCCAACAGCAATGGTTTTGAACCCCTACTATTAGTCTGCTCCGGAAATTGTGGATGTTTGATGCTACCACAATCATATTGACGTATTTGTGAATAAGTAGTCTGATAGATATTTAAGTTTAATTCGTCCTCCTTGTTAATAGTGTTTCCTAAACTATCCAAACAAATTATGTGGTTGAAAAAAGGATCATGTGATACCAGTATTTGGTCGTCCTTTGTAACAACTACGTCTAGCTCTAAGGTGTTTACTCCCAATTTGATTGCGTTTTCAAAGGCAACTAATGAATTTTCGGGGTAGAGTCCTCTTGCTCCACGATGCCCCTGTAAATCAAAATTAAAGAGAGTTTGAATTTCACCAGGAAGTAATTGGACTATTTGTTTTTCTTGTTGAGCCTTGCAACCTAGCGTACATATTGCTAAAACTGCTGTTATTATGATTTTATTCATGTTTTTATTGTAAAATTGTTTGGTTTAAAAAGTCTACCGTAGCCTGATAAACACCTTGCCAATCCTTTGAACGTAAATCACAAGCAATAACATGATCCCCACTTTCTGGAAAGGCTATTTTTGTTTTTTTGTTTTCAGGCGTTCCTAAAGAGTTGTACATTGTATGCATGGCAGAAACGGAAACGACTTGGTCTTGTTCTTTTTCGTTTTTGTAATAATAGCCTAAGAAAACCGGACACTTGACCTTTGTAAATGTAGTTTCGGTCATGTTTTGCTTAAGCATAGTGATTAAGGAAACATAGCCATTGATGTGGTAATTGGTAGACCAGTACTTAGCTTGTTCCTCTGGGCGGTTTTGTGTTCGCATATTGCCACCAATAGTTTCTTTGAATTTCTCTCTACCACCAGGCAGGATGATACCCGCCATAGCAGGATTAAATAAATCGACAAAAGGCGAATAGAGGATCAATCCCGAGATGCTAGGATCTTCGGATGCCAATTTCAAGCTTAAAGTTCCTCCCGTTGAGGTACTGACCAAAATTACTTTTTCTCCCAGTTTTTTCCCAATTTCTAATGCTAGTTTTGCAGAGGCAATATAGTTTTCAGGCGTAAGAAATTCAAAGGTATTTTTACGATAAATACCATGTTCCTCTAAACGCGAGAGGTAGATGTTGGCTTTGTATTGTGTAGAAAGCATTTTTAAAACCGGTTCTCCTTCACGGTGACTAGCGCCAAAACCATGCAAATAAACAAAAGCAACAGCTGTTTTTTTGTTTTTATACCCATCAGCCCATATTATTTTAGCCGCATTGTTTGGCTTGATTCCAATTACTTTGGCCTCTGTAGTAGCGAGATAGGAATCTAAGCTGGATATTTCTACTGTGCTTATTCCTTCTTGGCTAAAAATAGAAGTACAAAAAAAGAGTGTTGCAAGTAGTGTGTTTATTGTTTTTTTCATTTTTGTTAAAATTTAACAGCCATTTGTACACCATAGAACTGAGGTGCACCAGCTATAAAAGTTGGTATTCCAAAAGCACCACCGGTATTTCCGGCATCAATAATATACTTTTTGTCAAAAAGATTAGTCATGAATAATCCTATTTCGTGTTTTTTTCTAATGGTTAATCCTGTTCTGATATTCAAAAGACCATATCCCGCTTGTGAAATATTAGGTAAGTTTGTTTCTTCAAAAAACACTTTCGATTTGTATGTATAGCTTGGTCTAAGGTAAAGGTCTAAGATAGTGTTTACAGATGGATTGTAATTAAATCCAACAGAAAAGGAATGTTTTGGAGTCAATCGGAAAGTATTTCCCGCCAATTGTTGTTGGTTCCCGTCTGAATCCGTTTCATCAAAGGCAGCATCGATGTACGCATAATTGACAAAGAAAGAACTGTTTTTTGTAAACTGATATTGCAAGGCCGTTTCAAAACCAAAAGTTGAGGCAGAACCGCTGTCATTTGGCTGAATCACTAAACCATTCTGTTCGTCTAATCGTGCGATAGTCGTTTGAAAATTGCTGTAATCGTATATAAAAGCATTGATGTCAAATTGCAATCGGTTGTTTAGGAAGAGAGATTTGGCGCCAAATTCATAAGACCATACCGTTTCATCCGATAATACATTAACAGTTTTCGCGGTAACATTAATTACGTTAGGTCTTCGGCCTCTGGCAACATTCCCAAAAAGAGTAATGTGGTCCGTTATATCATAATTTATAGCAAATCGTCCAACAGCTGAGGTGAAGGTTTCGCTGGCAGTACGTTTTCCATTTGTAGGAGCAAATAAGTTGTTAGGAAAAACTCCTAAAAAATTACCCAATACACCAGGCTGATCTGCATTTTGAACCTCTAAACCGGCATTACTATTTTCTAAAGTAGCTCTTACACCCAAAGTAAAAGTCAATTTATCAGTTAAATCATAAGAGGCATCTGCGAAGATATCTCCAGAATAATTCTCTCCAAAATTGGTTGATTTTTCTTTGTTGAAAGCTAAAAGCGGAGCTCCTGCCAATGGACCAAAAGCAGGGTCGTTTGGAATATTTGGGTATAAGGTAGGAACGCCATTAACGATTAGTGTATTTCTAGCTGCCAATAAGGCAAAATAACTTTGTTCATTTACTTCAAAAGGAACCGCTTGAGATCCTTTTTCATAAAAAACATTTGCTCCAACGAAACCGGATAATTTATTTTTATCATTAAAATTAAATCTCATTTCTTGGCTGAATTGTTTTCCTTCAGCAATTTCTCTAAAGTAAAGCACTGGAGCTGCCGTACCATCGGCATCAAAAGCTTCATCTGATTTAAATTCTCTGTAAGCTGTGGTGGCGGTCATATCCCAATTAGGATTGATTTCAGATTTCAATATCGCTGTAAGACCATAAACTTTTCTGTCGATTCCCAATTCGGTTCCTCTTTCTAAGTCCGCAAAGGTATTTGGGTTGGTTGTTCCACCTAAAGGGGCATAAGTTCCGCTTTTGAAACCCGTTCCCGGAGGAGTGTCCTGTTGCCAGTTTGCAATTAAATCTAAACTGGTTTTATCACTCATTAAATATTTTAAGGAAGTTCTAAAAGCTAGCGTTTCTTTACCATTCAAGTTGCCTCCAGATCTGTTTTCTATAAAACCATCCCTTTTACTCAGGATTCCGGCTACTCTTACAAATAGTTTGTCCTTAATAAGGGAAGTGTTTACAAACCCATTCACTGAGAATTGGTTATAATTACCCGTTCCTATTTTTAGTTCTCCTGAATTTTCGTTTTTAGCTTTGTTTTGAATAATATGCATGGCACCAATTTGTGCACCTCTGCCAAAAAGAGTTCCCTGAGGGCCTTTTAGAACTTCAACGCGTTCAATGTCAAATAACTCTACTACAGATCCTCTGGATTTACTGATGGAAACGCCATCTTGAAAAATTGAAACGCGTGGTTCTACTCGAGAATCCCCACTATCACTGGTAATTCCTCTAATAACGATACCAGGATTATTTACACTTTGAATCTGGATTTGTAATCCAGGAACATAATCTGAAAAGGCATCATATTCTGAAATCCCTAAATTTTCAATAAATTTCCCCCCATAAGAGGTAATGGCGATGGGAACATCTTTATTTAATTGTTCTCTTTTTTGGGCGGTAACAATAATACCATCTAATTGAAAGGAACTTTCTTTTAAAATAAAATTTTGTGTTGTTTCGGATTGGTTTAAAGAGATTGAAATTTTTTGGCTTTCGTAACCAAGATAGGCCACTTGAATTGTGTAAGTGCCGAATTTTATATTTTGCAATTGGTAACTTCCAGCAATATCAGTTATCGTGTTCTTAGATATGGTATTAATGTTGATTGATGCACCAATAAGAGGTTTGCCTGATTCGTCTGTAATGATTCCATTTAAAGTGCTGTTTTCTTGTGCTTTAATAGTAAAAAACCATAGTGTACTCAATAAAATAAAATAGTAATTAACTTTCATTTTTTTTATATGTTTATGTTTAAATTTATTAAAGTAAAGATATTTTTAAGGTGTTAAGCCAAAACTCGTTGTCCGTTACTATTGTGTTAACGGATCCGGTGATCAGGTTATTAAAAGGTATAATAATTGGTCAGTCTGTTTTAAGAAGGTTAAATTATAAACGGTTAAAAAAAAATATTCATAATAAAAACCAATCGCAATTCGTTATAAAGATCAGAATGCAATACATTTGAATTATTAAAATAAAACCACAATGCGTAAAATTTCTTGGCTTTTCTGTAGTTTCTTCATTAGTAGCACTATCAGTATTTCGGCACAAAAATCAACTATTTATACCCACGATTTAAAGGATTTCAACAAAGCGGTTTCGTTGTTTAACGAAGAACAATATGCATCGGCACAAATTATTTTTAATAAAGTAAAAGAATCCGCCGGCACCGATGAATTAAAATCAGATTGTGCCTATTATGTGGCAAATTGCGCCATTCGTACTAATCAAGCCAATGCAGATCAGATGATGGAACGCTTTGTTTCGGATTATCCTACGAGTGTCAAACAAAATCAAGCGTATATCGAGGTGGCACAGTATCATTTTAGTTTGGGAAATTATCCCCAAGCCCTGCAATGGTTTGACAAAGTGGATGAAAGGAATCTGAGCAGAAAGGAGCAAGACCAGTTTAATTTTCAAAAAGGGTATAGTTTTTTTAATGCCAAAAAGAAAAAAGAGGCAACTGTTTATTTTAATAAAGTGGTGAATGCTCCTGAATATGGTTCGCAAGCTAAATATTACTTGGGATTCATGGCCTATGAAGGAGATGATTATAAGCAAGCGACAAAATATTTTGACGCCGTTTCCGGAGAAGAAAAATACAAGGAAAAACTGTCTTATTATCAGGCGGATATGAATTTTAAATTAGGAAATTTCCAAAACGCAATTGATTTAGGGGAAAAAGCAATGGCCAAATCAAATCCTTTAGAAAAATCGGAACTTAATAAAATCATTGGCGAAAGCTATTTTAATTTAAAAAAATACGATACCGCAATTCCCTATTTAGTTGATTATCAAGGTAAAAAAGGAAGATGGAATAATACGGATTTTTACCAATTAGGATATGCGTATTACAAACAAAAAGACTACGAAAATGCCATTTCTCAGTTCAATAAAATCATAGGTGGGAAAGATTTTGTTGCACAAAACGCCTATTATCATTTGGGGGAAAGTTACCTCAATACAAACAAGAAACAGCAAGCTTTAAATGCTTTCAAAAATGCGTCGGAAATGTCATTTGACGAAGCAATACAGGAAGATGCGGGTTTGAATTACGCTAAATTAAGCTATGAACTTGGAAATTCCTATCAAAGTGTGCCTGCAATTTTGCATGCTTTTTTGAAGAAATACCCCAATAATGCCAACCGTTCAGAAATAGAAAGACTCTTGATTGATTCTTATATTTCTTCTAAAAACTATAAAGAGGCCTTAGTAATATTGGAAAAAAACAGATCCCCTGAAAACAAATTAGCGTACCAGAAAGTTACTTTTTTCAATGGGTTAGAATTGTATACAGACGGTGATTATCCGGAAGCCTTGACTATGTTTACGCAGTCTATGAACGAACAGAAAGATCCGTATTTTACTGCCAGAGCGGCTTTCTGGAAAGCAGAAACAGAATATGTTTTGAATGATTTTAAAAATGCGTTGTTGAGTTTCAAACAATTTGCAGGCTTTGCACAAGCCTCAAAAACTCCTGAATATAAAAATCACAATTACACGATTGCGTATGCTTATTTCAAATTGAAAGAGTACGATCAGGCAGGGAATTATTTCGAAAATCAGATTGAAAAAGCACCAGAGGATAAAGTGCGTTTGAATGATTCGTATTTGCGTTTGGCAGATTGTCGTTTTGTAACCTCAAAATACGGTCCCGCAATGGATGCGTACTCTAAAGTGATAGCCTCTAAAAGTGTCGATGCGGATTATGCGTATTTTCAAAAAGCAATTTCCTATGGATTTATGGATAAAAACGATAAAAAAATAGAAGAATTGAATGCTTTTTTACAATTGTATCCAAAATCGGGTTACCGAGATGATACTTTATTTGAACTAGGGAATACGTATGTTGCCGAAAATAAAAATGATTTGGCTTTAAAAGCGTATGAGCAACTGAATACAGAATTCAAAAAGAGTTCTTTTGCCTCAAAATCTATTTTGCGCCAGGGATTAATTTATTTTAATTCAGACAGGAATGATCAGGCAGTAGTGAAGTTTAAGAAAGTAGCGGCTGAATTTCCTCGGTCTCCGGAGGCATTAGAAGCAGTAGTTGCAGCCCGATTAATTTACGTAGATATGGGCAGAGTAGATGAATATGCAACTTGGGTACGTACCCTAGATTTTGTGGCTGTCACGGATGCAGAGCTGGATAATGATACATTTGAAGCTGCCGAAAAACAATTTCAACAAAACAATACCAAACAGGCAATTACAGGTTTTAGTGGGTATTTAAGTCAATTTTCCCCAGGAATACACGCCTTGAAGGCTAATTATTACCTGGCGCAATTGTATTTTTCTGAAGGATCTGAAAGCAAATCAATTCCTAATTATGAATTTGTAATAGCCCAATCCAGAAGTGAATTTACGGAGCCATCTTTAGTGCGTTTGGCACAGTTTTTTCTGAAAAATAAGGAATATGACAAAGCAATTCCGGTATTGTCCCGTCTAGAAAACGAAGCAGATGTTTCTCAGAATAAAACATTTGCACAATCCAATCTGATGAAATGTTTTTATGAAAATAAGGACTATCCAAATTCAGTAGTGTACGCGGAGAAAGTCTTAATGAATCCAAAGACTGATGATAATGTCAAAAGTGATGCGCAAATTATCATTGCACGGGCAGCAATGCAAACTGGTGATGAAGCCATAGCACGAGCGGCTTATGCCAAAGTAATGACAATTGCTAAGGGGGAATTAGCGGCCGAAGCCCTGTACTACGATGCTTATTTTAAAAATAAAGAAGAAAATTTTGAAGCTTCTAATGTTGCCGTTCAAAAATTAGCCGAAAATTATGCGAGCTATAAGTATTTTGGAGCCAAAGGATTAGTCTTAATGGCGAAAAATTTTTACGGACTCAAAGACAGCTATCAGGCGACTTACATTTTAGAAAACGTCATTCAGAATTTTACTGATTTTCAGGATGTAGTTTCAGAGGCACAAACTGAATTAGAAAGAATCAAAGCGGAAGAGTCCAAAACAAATGCATCGATAACTAAATAAAGCTGTGAGTGGAAGTTAGAAAAACAACCAAAATCAACGCGAAAAAATAACTGAAAACAAAAAAAACATACGGAATGAATCTACCTTTTTACATCGTTGATGTTTTTGCAGAGAATAAATATGCAGGCAATCAACTCGCGGTTTTTTTAGGTGCTGATTCCTTGAGCGACCAGCAGCTGCAGACAATTGCCCGCGAAATCAACTTTGCCGAAAGCACCTTTATTACTAAGCTTCAACCGGAGAATAAAACTGCTGCGATTAGGATTTTCACACCAGACCACGAAATGCAGTTTGCAGGCCATCCAATCATAGGAACATCATGGGTTTTGATGCATAAAATATTTGAGAATAAACCTGAAAAGATTTCGCTGTCGGTTCCAATTGGTGAAATTCCGGTACATCAATCGGGAGATTTGGTTTGGCTACAGGCGGCTCAACCGGAGTTTTTGAATACTTTTTTAACGGAAGATTTTTTATCCTTTAGCAATTTAAGCAGAGCTGATTTTGAGGATAAATTTCCCATTCAGGAAGTGACTACAGGAAGCGCTTTTGTGATTGTTCCTATTAAAAGTAAAAAGGCACTAGAGCATTTGATTCTTGATAAGGATAAAATGAAAGAATGGCTGCATGCACACTGCAAAACCAGTCATAGAGCGTTGTATTTTTATTGTTTGGTAGAAAAAAAGCTGAGTAGCAGGATGTTTTGTATTGAAGCGAATCAGCTTATAGAAGACGCGGCTACGGGAAGTGCGAGCACGTGTTTACAGGCTTTTCTTTTAAAATATTACTCGCCGGAAATTCAAATGATTAATCATCAGGGCGATTTTATAAACAGAGCTTCTCAGATTTATTTCGATGGAAAATTAGCTGAAAATCAGTTTGATATTAAAATTGGAGGAAAAACACAATACCTCGCAAAAGGAGAATGGGAAGTGTAACGTACCGGTTAAAAATGCAGTAGTAAAAAAAGTAGCAGTAGGAAGTTAGCAGTAAAAAAATAAAACATGACATTTAAAAACAAAGTAATATCGTTTATAAATAATAGCGTAACGTTTTCGGATCCGTTCCCTTTGGGGAGCGTTGGGTTGGGGATTTTATTTCTTTTCGTTTCTCAAGTTTCATTTGCACAAAAGAAAGAGCAAATAGGTACCGAGACCGTAAATGTAGTCAAGCCCTACACACCAACCATATTAGATGCTTTCAAAGTGAAGGAAACACCGTTGCTGGACGAAGAAGATAACACAAAAAAGGAAACCGTAAAGTATACTATTTTCTCTTTCCCGGTAGCATCAACTTTCACGCCGTCTAAAGGAAAAGCAGCAGGCGTAAAGAAAGAAAAAGAAGCCGTTTTGTTTCAAAACTACGCCACATTTGGTGTAGGGAATTACGGAACCTTTGTAGGGGAATTATATGTGAATCATGACCTTAATGCTACGGATTATATTGGTGGCATGTTTCGGCATCACTCCTCCCAAGGGGGTATTGAAAAGGTGATTCTGGACGATCGTTTTTATGACACTTCGATTGATTTGATGTATGGATCAAATCGAAAAGAAGTTTCATGGAATCTGGATTTAGGATATCAAAACCAAACGTACAATTGGTATGGATTACCGGCTGATTTTGGTACTACGCTGGCGCCTCAGGACAGAGCAATCTTGATCAGTGGAATCAGGCCGCAGCAATCCTACAGTACGCTGACGTTAGGAGGGAATGTAGCCTTTAACGAAAGTTTTTTTAATAAAATGAGTCTGAAATTTAATCATTTTTCTGATATTTTTGATTCTTCAGAAAATAGGTTTTACGCCAAGCCAACTGTAGAATTTGATGTGATGGATAGTGCTGTAAAAACGGACTTAATCGTAGATTATGTTGGTGGAAGTTTCAATAATAATTATTTAAATACCAATACAGAACCAATCAAATACGGTTTTACAAATCTGGGAATTGCACCTAGTTTTGTGATGCAGGAGGAGGATTGGACACTGAATATTGGTGCCGCTATTTTTTATAGTCTGGACAATCAAAACAGCAATAATAAATTTTTTGTGTATCCAAAATTTAACGCTTCCTATAATGTTGTTGGTGATTTGATGATTTTTTATGCGGGAGCCGAAGGAAATTTAAAACAAAACTCGTACCAGGACTTTGTAGATGAAAATCCTTTTTTGTCACCAACACTCGCTATTGCACCTACGGATCAGCAGTATGATGTTTTTGCAGGATTAAAAGGGAAATTGACTAATAATATGAGTTATAATATAAGAGGTTCCTATATTAATGAGCGCAATAAGACGTTGTTTAAAAGCAATGATTACAATGAAAATGCAACCAATCAGGACTATGCTTTTGGGAATTCTTTTCAAGTGGTGTATGACGATATGAGAACGTTGAATTTTTATGGAGAAGTAAAAGCTGATTTTTCTAAGAACGTGACTTTTGGAATCAACGGAAGCTTTAGCAGTTTTACAAATGATTTTCAACAAGAAGCATGGAATTTGCCAGCTATAAAATTAAATTCAAGCTTGGATGTTAACATATCAGAGAAGTGGTTTGCTGGTACAAATGTGTTCTATGTGGGCGAGCGAAAAGATTTTCAGGTTAATACCAATGTGGTGACTAACGCTGCTCCTGTAACTTTGAAGTCTTATTTTGATGTCAATGCAAATGTTGGTTACAAATATAGCGACCGATTGACTGCTTTTGCCAGAGCCAATAATATCACTAATAATGCCTACCAAAAATGGCAAAATTATCCAGTGCAGGGATTTCAGGTGATTTTAGGCGTGAACTATAAATTTGATTTTTAATCCCTATCCCAGCCCTCCCCGAAGGAGAAGGAGCCGAAAAGTAAAACAATCTTCGCTTTTTTTATTTAAAAACTTTGAATGCCCGACAGGGTTTTGAACCCTGTCAGGCATGTAAATCTACTTATGACTTTCAAACAAAAAATACATACCCATTACCTGCAATTAGTTCAGGATCGAATCGATGTTTTCAAAGACATGATTGTCGCACTTACCGAAGATTCTAAAAACGATGCTAAAGGTTCAGCCGGAGATAAACATGAAACCGCTTTGTCTATGATGCACATTGAGCAGGAAAAACTCAATCGTAAATTGAGAGAAGTACTGGACCAAAAAACAGTTTTGGATAAAATTGATGCTGGCACAGTTGCCGAAACCATTATTGTGGGGAGCTTGGTAAAAGCGAACGGAATCTATTTGTACCTGAGTGTGGCACTTCCTAAAATCAATGTCGAAGGAATCAATATTATCGCATTATCACCACAATCTCCTTTGGGAAATAAACTCATGGGAAATCAAGAAGGATTTACTTTTGAGATAAATGGTACGAAGTATTTGGTTGAGGAAATTAAATAAAAATCCGTTATTTACATCCGTCTCATTTGCGTCCCATTTTACAATCCGCAACTTCAATTCTATTTTTAGCACCTTTCCATTACGGTTTAAACGTAAATTCTATTTTTTAGTTATAAATTATAACTAAAAAGAGTATTTGCGTTTTTCAATTAGAACTATAACTCCATCTTTGCCCTATCAAAATGAACAAAGCAGGTTTCTTTCATAACTTGACTCGAGAGTTTTACTCGAACAGGCGAAGCAAACCTTAAACTTTAAACAAAAAAATTATGTGCGGAATAGTATGTGCCTTTGATTTAAAACAAAAAGCGGAAGTTTTAAGACCGCAAGTATTAGAAATGTCTAAAATTATCCGTCATCGTGGACCGGACTGGAGTGGAATTTTTAGTAATGAAAAAGCCATTTTGTCTCACGAACGACTGGCAATTGTTGATCCTGCTTCAGGGAAACAACCGTTGTTCAGTGAAGACAAACAACTTGTTTTAGCAGCAAATGGTGAAATTTACAACCACAGAGAATTACGTAAACAATTTGAGGGTAAATATAACTTTCAAACCGAAAGTGACTGCGAAGTAATTCTAGCACTTTACAAAGAAAAAGGGCCTCATTTTATAGATGAAATGAATGGGATTTTTGGATTTGCTATTTATGATGTCGAAAAAGACGAGTATTTTGTTGCTCGGGATCACATGGGAATTATTCCATTATACATAGGTTGGGATGAACACGGAACTTTTTATGTGGCTTCTGAATTGAAAGCATTAGAAGGCTATTGTACTAAAATCCAATTATTTCCTCCAGGACATTATATGTCGAGCAAAGATGGCGAATTTGTACAATGGTACAAAAGAGAATGGACAGATTACGATGCTGTAAAAGACAACGTAACCAGCATTGACGAAATTAAAGTGGCTTTAGAAGCAGCGGTTCACAGACAACTAATGAGCGATGTACCTTATGGTGTCTTGCTTTCTGGAGGTTTAGATTCTTCTATTACTTCGGCTGTCGCCAAAAAATATGCGCAAAAACGTATTGAATCCGGAGATGTTGCCGATGCTTGGTATCCGCAATTGCACTCTTTCTCGGTAGGATTAGATGGTTCTCCAGATTTAGCGGCGGCGCAAATAGTTGCGGATCATATTGGAACCATTCACCACGAAATTAAATTCACTATTCAAGAAGGGTTAGATGCAATTAAAGATGTAATTTACAACTTGGAGACTTACGATGTGACTACGATTAGAGCATCAACACCAATGTGGTTGATGGCAAGAGTTATTAAATCTATGGGTATCAAAATGGTGTTATCAGGTGAAGGAGCAGATGAACTTTTTGGAGGATATTTGTATTTTCACAAAGCGCCAAACGCGAGAGAATTTCACGAAGAAAACGTACGTAAATTAGGTAAATTACACATGTACGATTGTTTACGAGCGAACAAAAGTTTAGCAGCATGGGGAATTGAAGGACGTGTGCCATTTTTAGATAAAGAATTTATGGATGTGGCGATGCGCGTTAATCCACAAGATAAAATGATCAATGCAGAACATCCTATGGAAAAGTGGGTGGTTCGTAAAGCTTTTGAAGAGATGTTGCCGCCAAGTGTAGCTTGGAGACAAAAAGAACAATTTAGTGATGGTGTAGGTTATGGGTGGATTGATACATTAAAAGAAGTTGTAGCTGTTGAAATTTCGGATGAACAATTAGCAAATGCTAAATATAAATTTCCGTTGCAAACTCCTACTTCAAAAGAGGAATATTATTACCGTTCTATTTTTCATGAGCATTTTCCAAGTGATGCCGCCGCTTTGTGTGTGCCGCAAGAAGCAAGTGTGGCGTGTAGTACAAAAATTGCATTGGAATGGGATGAAGCGTTCAAAAACATGAATGATCCGTCTGGAAGAGCGGTGGCAAGTGTGCATGATGATGCGTATGCAAAAGCATAAATACAATTAATTAAGATTTTATAAATAGATAAAACGCTCTCCATTTTGAGAGCGTTTTTTATGAGAAATATATTTCGAGAGCAGTTTAGAATTTGAAAAAACATTATAATTACACATTGTCTAAAATAATTAGGAGGAGTTCTTTATATTAGCAAAACTAAAATGTTTATTATGAGATATATTACTTTATTCTTTGTTTTATTTTTATTGATTTCGTGTGATCAAAAAAATAAGATTTCCGTTGATACCATTATTACCGGTGCCACTATTTACACGGTCAATAACTCCTTTGAGAAAGCTTCGGCTATGGCAATCGATGAAGGTAAAATTATCGCTATTGGGACTAATGGTGAAATTTCAAAACAATATGAATCCAAGAATACGATAGATGCGAAAGGCAAATTCATTTATCCAGGCCTGATTGATGCACATTGCCATTTTTATAGCTATGGATTGAGCTTGCAGGAATCGGATTTGCGCGGTACCAAAAGCATGAACGAAATAATTTCCCGTTTAAAGGCTTTTCAAAAAGATAAAAATCCAACCTTTATTGTGGGTAATGGTTGGGATCAAAACGATTGGAAAGTCAAAAAATATCCAACAAAAGCAGATTTAGATGTTGCGTTTCCTGATATTCCTGTAGTTTTAAATCGAATCGACGGTCATGCCATTATTGTGAATAGTAAAGCTTTGAAGTTAGCAGGAATCACAAAGGATACGAAAGCTGATGGTGGTCAGATCGAAATTGCAAACGGGGAGCCAACGGGAATTTTAGTAGACAATCCAATGGAATTAGTGTTCAAAATAATTCCAAAACCAACTCGTAAAACACAAATAGCCGCTTTGCTTGATGCCGAAAAAGTGATGTTTGATTACGGATTGACGACCGTAAATGATGCAGGATTGGATCCGGATATTATTCACTTGATGGATAGTTTGCAAAAGGCAAAAGTGATGAAGCTTAATGTATATGCAATGATTACTGCAAATCAAAAAAACATTGATTTATACTTAAAAAAAGGAATTTATAAAACAGATAATCTAAATGTGCGTTCCTTTAAAATGTATGGTGATGGTGCTTTGGGTTCGCGTGGCGCGTGCATGCACAAACCGTATTCCGACAAGCCAGGCGAATATGGCGCTTTGTTGGCACCAATTTCTGGATTAAGCGATGTAGCTAGACAAATTGCAGCTTCAAATTTTCAGTTGAATACACATGCCATTGGCGATTCAGCAAATACGGTGATTTTGAAAATTTACAGAGAAGTTTTGACAGGCACAAAAGACCGAAGATGGAAAATTGAGCACGCTCAAGTTTTACGTGAAGCGGATTTTGACTATTTCAAATTTGGAATTATTCCTTCGGTTCAACCCACGCATGCCACATCTGATATGTATTGGGCTGAAGACAGATTGGGAAAAGCAAGATTGAAAAATGCCTATGCTTATAAAAAATTACTTCAAAAAGCTGGAATGGTAGCTCTTGGAACTGATTTTCCAGTAGAGGAAGTGAATCCGATGCTTACTTTTCATGCTGCTGTAGCCAGAAAAGACAGTAAGGAATATCCAAAAGAGGGCTTTCAAATGGAAAATGCGTTGACCAGAGCCGAAACTTTAAGAGGAATGACTATTTGGGCCGCCTATTCTAATTTTGAAGAAAAAGAAAAAGGAAGTCTGGAAGTAGGAAAATGGGCTGATTTTGTGATGTTTGACCAGGATTTAATTATGGTGAAAGAGAATATGATAGTAAAAATGAAACCAAGTAATACCTATTTAAAAGGTCAAAAAGTCAAATAATTAAACGGATGCGTTTATGAGTTATAGTTATTATAGTAGGTTTGGTTTTTCTGATAATTAAATTACATTTTTGATGTTAAACGTTTTTTTTTGTTTTAAATAGTAACTAAATATCATAATTGTGTTTTGTATTTGTAACTGCTATTGCATATTTGTCGACTTAGAATTGGGAAAAAATAAAAATATAGAGTTATGTGCGGAATATTAGCCATTATCGGAAGAGGAAAAGAGGAACAATTGTTTGGAGCACTTTCAAAAAGAATGACGCATCGTGGTCCGGATGAAAGTGATTTACATGTTACTGAAAAAGGGTATATTTTAAGTCACGAACGATTGTCTATAATTGATTTACATTCTGGAAAACAACCGATACAAGGCACAAAAACGGCCTATATGGTTCATAATGGCGAAATATACAATCATCAGGAATTGAGAGATGGTGTGTTGAAAAGGCATGCTTTTAGAACCAAATCAGATTCAGAGGTTATTGTGCATTTGTACGAAGAGTTTGGATACGATTTTTGCAATATGCTGGATGGCGACTGGGCTTTTGTGGTAGTAGATGGCGATGATTTTATTGCCGGCAGAGATCCAATGGGTGTGAAACCGTTGTATTATGGTTTGGACGAAAGAGGAAGGATCTATTTTTCCTCCGAAATGAAACCTATTGCGGATCAGTGTAAAACATTTTCTACTTTTCCTCCGGGACATTATTATACTCAAAAAACAGGTTTTGTGAAATATTACAAACCGGAATATGAAGATTATTTAAAAGCCGACCAAGAATTAGATTTGGATTTAATCAGGGAAACGTTGACTGAAGCAACTCGTAAGCGTTTAATGAGCGATGTACCCATTGGAGTGTTGCTTTCAGGAGGATTGGATTCTTCATTAACATCAGCAATTGCTTCTAGGTTATTGGCGGAAAGCGGCAAAAAATTACAATCATTTTCTATTGGATTAAATGCGGATGCGCCAGATGCTGCGGCTGCCAGAAAAGTAGCGGAATTTTTAGGGACTGAACATCATGAAATTCATTTTACTGTTGCAGAAGGAATAAAAATCTTAGATAAATTAATCTGGCATTTAGAAACGTATGACGTGACTTCGGTTAGAGCAAGTACACCAATGTATTTCTTGTCGAAAGCAATTACGGATTTAGGTGTAAAAGTGGTGCTCTCAGGCGAAGGAGCCGATGAGATTTTTGGGGGATATTTGTATTTTAGAAATGCACCTTCGGCGGAGGATTTCCAAAAGGAAACTATTGAAAGAGTACAGAAATTGTTTACCGCCGATTTGTTAAGAGCGGACAAATCAACGATGGCGCACGGATTAGAAACCAGAGTTCCGTTTTTAGACAAAGCGTTTTTGGATGTGTCAATTCGCATCAAAGCAGAAGAAAAGATGCCTAAAACGTACGATGGAAAAGAAAAATACATTTTAAGAAAAGCATTTGATACGCCAGACAATCCGTATCTGCCTGAAGAGGTTTTGTGGAGACAAAAAGAACAATTTTCGGATGGAGTAGGATACAATTGGATTGATGAATTAATTGATTATTGTGCTACGCAAGTTACGGATGAGCAATTAGCTGGAGCTGTAGCTGAATTTCCGTATAATTCTCCTACAACTAAAGAAGCGTATTTTTACAGGTCGGTATTTAATAAATATTATCCGCAAGTAAGTGCGGCACAAACGGTTAGGAAGTGGATTCCAAAATGGCAGGAAAACCTTGATCCAAGCGGAAGAGCGAATGCGGCACACGTTCAGGCAGATACTGAAATTGCCAAAATAGGAGTTGTAGTTTGAAACAATAATTTAAATTTTTTATAAATGAAGAACGCTCTCAATTTTGAGAGCGTTTTTTTGTAATTATATGAACAAATGTTAATAACTTAAGGGCTTTAAAAGGGAATTTAACGGTTATATAATTTGCGTTTTTATATATTTGCGTGTTAGACAAAAAGTACATTTTTTTTAGAATAAAATATATATGAGCGAAGAAATCAAGAAGGACAGTTATTCAGCAGATAGTATTCAGGCATTAGAAGGAATGGAACACGTAAGGATGCGTCCTTCGATGTATATTGGAGATGTGGGAGTTCGAGGTCTGCATCATTTAGTGTATGAGGTTGTGGATAACTCTATTGATGAGGCAATGGGAGGCCATTGTGATACCATAATAGTTGATATTAATGAAGATGGATCCGTTTCTGTTGAAGATAATGGGCGTGGTATTCCGGTAGGAATTCATAAAAAAGAAGGGGTTTCAGCATTAGAGGTTGTAATGACCAAGATTGGTGCCGGAGGAAAATTTGACAAAGATTCGTATAAAGTTTCCGGTGGTCTTCACGGTGTAGGGGTTTCGGTGGTAAATGCATTGTCAAACCATTTGAGAGCTACAGTTCACAGTAGTGATGGTAAAATATACGAACAAGAATACGAAAAAGGGAAAGCATTATACCCGGTTAAGCAAATTGGAGAAACGACTAAGAGAGGGACAATTGTTACTTTTTATCCGGATCCAAGCATATTTACCCAAACTATTGAGTATTCGTATGATACTTTGTCGGCTCGTATGCGTGAATTATCTTATTTGAATAAAGGAATCACGATTACATTTACGGATAAAAGAGAATTTGATAAAGACGGAAATTTTGTTTCAGAAGTATTTCATTCTGACGAAGGTTTAAAAGAATACATCCGTTACTTAGATGGGAACCGTGAGCCAATTATTGCGCACGTAATTTCTATGGATCATGAAAAAGGAGAAATTCCGGTAGAGGTGGCGTTAATTTACAATACCAGCTATACGGAAAATATTTTCTCGTATGTGAATAATATCAATACGCATGAGGGAGGAACGCATTTGCAAGGTTTTAGAACCGGTCTTACAAGATCGTTAAAGAAATACGCAGATGCTTCCGGAATGTTAGACAAATTGAAATTTGATATTTCAGGAGACGATTTCCGGGAAGGATTGACCGCTATTATTTCGGTAAAAGTGCAGGAGCCACAATTTGAAGGACAAACGAAAACGAAACTTGGGAACAGAGAAGTTGTTTCTCCTGTAAGTCAAGCGGTAAGTGAGATGATTGAAAACTATTTGGAAGAAAATCCAAATGATGCTCGTATCATTGTTCAAAAAGTTATTCTTGCAGCACAAGCACGTCACGCAGCCAAAAAAGCACGTGAAATGGTCCAACGCAAAACCGTAATGGGTGGCGGTGGATTGCCAGGAAAATTATCAGATTGTTCAGAACAGGATCCAGCAAAATGTGAAGTATACCTTGTCGAGGGAGATTCGGCGGGAGGAACCGCAAAACAAGGTCGTGATCGTGCGTTTCAAGCTATTTTACCTTTGCGTGGTAAGATTTTGAACGTAGAAAAAGCAATGCATCACAAGGTTTTTGAAAACGAAGAGATTCGAAATATATTTACTGCGCTAGGCGTTACAATAGGAACTGCCGAAGACAGCAAAGCATTAAATATCGAAAAATTACGCTATCATAAAGTAATCATTATGTGTGATGCCGATGTCGATGGTAGTCATATTTCTACTTTAATCTTGACGTTCTTCTTTAGATTTATGAAAGAATTAATCGAACAAGGGCACGTATATATTGCCGCACCGCCTTTGTATTTAGTTAAAAAAGGAAACAAAAAAGAATACGCATGGAATGATTTACAACGTGATCAAGCAAATGAAAGAATGGGCGGAAGTGCAGGAATTCAACGTTATAAAGGTCTTGGAGAGATGAACGCAGAGCAATTATGGGAAACTACAATGGATCCAAGTTTTAGAACATTGCGTCAGGTAACTATTGACAGTTTGGCGGAAGCCGATAGAGTGTTTTCAATGTTAATGGGTGATGAAGTACCACCACGAAGAGAATTTATTGAGAAAAATGCAGTTTACGCAAATATTGATGCGTAACGTAACGTAATCATCCGTTTTTATTCTAATAGAATAACGCAAAAAAAGTAACCAAATTAACAAATAACCGAATAAACTTTAAAATATGAAAGTTACCATTGTAGGAGCAGGAAATGTAGGAGCAACATGTGCGGACGTGATTTCTTATAGAGGAATTGCCAGCGAAGTAGTACTATTGGATATTAGAGAAGGTTTTGCTGAAGGAAAAGCGTTAGATATCATGCAATGTGCTACCAATACTGGTTTTAATACCAAAGTATCAGGTGTTACCAATGATTATGCTAAAACAGCAGGAAGTGATGTAGTGGTAATTACATCTGGAATTCCAAGAAAACCAGGAATGACTCGGGAAGAATTAATAGGAATTAATGCAGGAATCGTGAAAACGGTTGCTGAAAATGTATTGAAGCATTCACCGGATACTATTATAGTGGTCGTTTCTAATCCTATGGATACCATGACATATTTGGCATTGAAATCTACGGGATTACCAAAAAACAGAATTATTGGGATGGGTGGAGCGTTAGACAGTTCTCGTTTTAGAACGTATTTGTCTTTGGCTTTAGACAAACCGGCCAATGATATTTCAGCAATGGTTATTGGGGGACACGGAGATACTACTATGATTCCTTTGACACGATTAGCATCTTATAACGGAATTCCGGTTTCACAATTTCTATCTGAAGAGGAATTGCAAAAAGTAGCTGCCGATACAATGGTTGGTGGAGCTACACTTACAGGACTGCTTGGAACATCGGCATGGTATGCTCCCGGAGCTTCCGTTGCTTTCTTGGTGGATAGTATTTTAAATGATCAAAAGAAAATGATTGCATGTTCTGTTTTCGTTGAAGGAGAATATGGTCAGGATGATATCTGTATTGGTGTTCCGTGTATTATTGGTAAAAATGGAGTAGAAGAAATTCTTGACATTAAACTAAATGATGCTGAAAAAGCCTTATTTGCTAAAAGTGCAGACGCTGTCAGACAAATGAATGACGCTTTAAAATCGATTTTGGTATAAAAATTTACATATAAAAAAGAGAAGACTGCATCTTTGCAGTCTTTTTCTTGAGATTAATCTATAAATAAATTGGTTAATCTTGCCGTTAATTATATATTTGCTCGGTTTAAAAAAAATGAAGTAGCTCGATATATTCTTTTATAATATAAAAAACGAATGTAAAGTGTTCTTTTATAAGGTTTAAAGCAAAAATAAATAAATATAAAATAATTAATTTTTAGTAATAATGCAGAATAAAGGACTTATTAAATTTTTCGCAATTCTATTTGCATTGGTAAGTATTTACCAACTTTCGTTCACTTTTGTCGCGAGCAAAATTAAAAATGATGCGAAATCTTTTGCGGGTGGAAACCCTGATAAAGAAGCTAAATATTTAGATTCTATCGGTAAAGAAAAAGTATTTAGCCTTGGGTTTACTAATTTTACTTATAATGAAGTAAGTGATAAGCAAATTAACAAAGGTCTTGACTTAGAAGGAGGTATTAATGTAATACTTCAAATATCTGTTAAAGACATATTGAAAGGTTTATCGAATAACTCAAAAAATCCGGTTTTTAATAAATCTTTGGCTGATGCAACAGCAAATCTAAAAGGAAATCAAACCTATTTAGATGCATTTTTTAATGCTTTTGAAGCGAATTCAAAAGGGACCGTAAAATTAGCTTCTCCTGATATTTTTGCAAACAGAAGTTTGCAAGGTGAAGGTGGAGTCGATTTTCAAATGACCGATGCTGAGGTCGAAAAAGTAATCAAAAGAAAAGTAGATGAATCTGTAGAAAGTGCTTTTGGTGTATTGAGAGAGCGTATAGACAAATTTGGTGTTACCCAACCTAATATTCAAAAATTAGGGGAGACGGGAAGAATTCTTGTAGAACTTCCTGGGGCTAAAGATGTAGACAGAATTAAAAGATTATTACAAAGTACCGCTCAACTAGAGTTTTGGGAAACATATAAAATAGAAGAAATTGGTAATTTTTTGATGGCAGCTAACGAGTCATTGAAGAAAACTGAAATCAATATTGCCGAAGTTAAACCTGTTGTGAAAGATTCTTTGAGCGCTTTGCTTTCGGATGGTAAAGATTCAGCTGATGCAAAAAAAGGAAATAATCCTTTATTTGATAAAATCATTGGGCAAGGTGGAGGTCCAGTTTTGGGACTTTTCTCTCCAAAAGATACGGCTGTTGTAAACGGATATTTAAAAAGAGCGGATATTAGAGTTTTATTGGCTGCAGACCAACGGTATGTGAAATTTGTTTGGGGAAAACCTTTGACTATTAAAGACGATAAAGCAAAAGCTGTTGAAGCAGTAGAATTATATGCTTTAAAAGGAAACCGAGACAATGTACCGGCAATGGCTGGTGGTGTGGTTACAGATGCAAGTGATACCTTTGACCAATCAGGTAAACCAGCAGTTTCAATGCAAATGAACGGACAAGGTGCAAAAGCATGGGAAGAATTAACAGGTAGAGCATACACTCAAAAAAGCAATATCGCTATTGTTCTTGATGATGTAGTTTACTCTGCGCCAGGAGTTTCTAGCGGACCAATTTCTGGTGGTAGATCTGAAATTTCAGGAGCTTTTGATGTTACAGAAACTAAAGATTTAGCAAATGTTTTAAGAGCAGGTAAGCTTCCTGCGGCTGCAGATATTGTTCAGTCAGAAGTGGTTGGGCCATCCTTAGGTCAGGAAGCAATTGATCACGGTACTAGCTCCGCTTTGATAGGATTGCTTTTAGTATCACTTTGGATGATGATCTATTATGGTAAAGCGGGTTGGTATGCAAATGTTGCACTAGCAGTTAATTTACTGTTCTTGTTCGGAATTTTAGCAAGTATTGGTGCAGTTCTTACATTGCCAGGTATTGCAGGTATCGTATTGACAATGGGAACAGCTGTTGATGCGAACATTATTATCTACGAAAGAGCAAAAGAAGAGTTGCGTGCGGGTAAAACACTAGAAGAAGCCGTTAAAACTTCCTACAGCTGGAGAGGAGCAATGTCCTCTATTACAGATGCCAATGTAACGCATATTTTGACCGGAGCTGTATTGTTCATTTTTGGTTCAGGACCAATTAAGGGGTTTGCTACTACGTTATTAATTGGTATTATAACCTCATTGTTTACTTCTATTTTTATTGCGCGAATTTTTATTGACTGGAACATTAGTAAAAAGAACAATTTGACGTTTGTTACTAATTTCTCTAAAAATATGTTTGTCAATTTCAAGTTTAATTTCTTGGGAGTTAAAAAATGGACGTATTTATTTTCTAGTATTATTGTTATCATCAGTTTTACGTCATTAGCTATTAACGGTCTTGATGAAGGAGTCGACTTTGTAGGAGGGCGAACTTTTCAGGTGCGTTTTGAAAAAGCGATTGAAACTGAAACAGTAAAAGCAGAGCTAGGGGAAGTTTTTGATGGTAGTGCCGAAGTAAAAGTTTTTGGTAGTGATAATCAATTGAAAATTACCACTAAATACAAAGTGGAAGAGCCAGGAATCAAAGCAGACGAAGAAGTAAATAAATTATTGTTTACTACTTTAAAACAACATTTTTCAGCTGATATGACGTATGATAAATTTGTTAATGCTTATGATGGTAAAAAACTCGGTATTTTACAAGCATCTAAAGTAGGGCCAACAGTTGCTGAAGATATTAAAACCAATGCTTATTGGGCGGTTCTTGGAGCAATGGCAATTGTGTTTTTATATTTGATGATCAGTTATAGAAAATGGCAATACAGTTTAGGAGCGATTGCTGCTGTTGCCCACGATGTTATTTTTGTGCTAGGAATTTATTCATTGTGCTATAAATTTATGCCTTTTGGTATGGAAATCGATCAGCATTTTATTGCTGCGATTCTAACCGTTATTGGGTATTCTATGAATGATACAGTTATTGTATTTGACAGGGTTCGTGAATATTTAGCCGGAAAAACTAAAGGTTCTTTCTCTGAAATCGTAAATCAATCTATTAATACAACGATGTCAAGAACTATCAATACCTCTTTGACGATGATTGTGGTGTTGTTGATCATGTTTATTTTTGGAGGAGAATCTATCAGAGGATTTATATTTGCTATGTTAGTTGGTATCATTGTAGGGACATACTCTTCATTGTTTATTGCAACACCAGTACTTGTAGACACCATCTCAAAAGAAGATAAAGACAGAGTCGAAAAGGCGCATCTAGAAAACTAGAAACAGCTTTTATATCAATCAAAAAAAGAGATTCAGCGTAAGTTGAATCTCTTTTTTTATTTGTAACTCCAAACATAATTTTAATTCCTTTTTTGAAAACTGTATAATCAGATAAACGAAAATACTAGTAGTTATGCGGATGAAAGTATTAGTTATTTTAGTTTTAGTCCTTTGTACAATTCCATTTTATGCCCAAGAAAAGGCAAGTAAAGTTGATTTGGGTTTTTCGTATGGAATAGGAAATGAATTTAAAAACAGAAATTATACCTTTACAAATCAGTCTTATAAGGTGCAATTTTATTATGTTGTAAAACAAACGAAGAATTTTAAATACGCACTAGTGCTTCAGCCAGAAATTAATTTTGCAAGCCATCAACTCCTAAATATTTATTTTGTGGAGCCTGATTATCCGGATTATATTGCAAAACGGGAGCGCTATACAAAGCTAAAAGATGTAAAAGAATACGTTCTTAATCTTGGCTTTTTAGTGCGAAAACCAGTCTTTAAATCGGCGAGTATTTATGTTTTAGGGAGCATAGGTCCAATGATTACAGATACAGAAACGGAACGACTATCCAAAGGTTTTGCCTTTTCAGATGTTTTAGCGGTAGGATTTACTTTTAGGTTTAAGGGTGTGACTTTAGATGTAAGACCAAATATTCGTCATGTGTCTAATGGGGGATTACAGAAAACCAATGCGGGATATACGACTAAAAACATTGACTTTGGGATCTCCTTTTCGTTATAAAGAAAGCGTTAGCTACTAAGATGCAGCTAACGCTTTTTTTTGTTGTAATGTATTGTTATTTAGTTTGTTATTTCTTTTTCTGACGTAAGAATAAAATACAGTCCTATAAGAATAAAGGGGATACTAAGCCATTGTCCGGTTGAAAATAAACCTAAAGCACTTTCAAAACCGCCTTGACTTTCCTTAACAGATTCTACTATAAAACGGACTGTAAATAAAAGAACCAGGAACATACCAAATATAAATCCGGTATACCTTCTTTTTTCGGTTTTCCAATACAGGAAAAATAAGACTGCAAAAACAAAAATATAACAGAATGCCTCGTACAATTGAGTAGGATGTCTTACCGGAACTTGTTCCAGTAAAGAGACAAATTTAGGGTCGTTCGCAATGGCTGAGTACGCAGCTTGAGGATTGGGTATTTGAGTCGCATTGACCGCGTCCATAGCACTAAAATGGTCTTTCAAGAATTTTATTCCAAAGTCAGAAGTCGTTTTATGACCAATAATCTCCGAATTAAAAAAGTTACCCAATCTGACGAAAATAGCACCGCTTGCAACAGGAATAACCACCCGGTCCAAAATCCATAACTGGGGTTTTTTCAATATATTTTTACTGTAAAAATACATAGCAATAATTATTGATATGGCAGCACCATGACTTGCTAAACCTTGAAAACCTGTGAATTCCCATCCTTTTATAATGTATAAAATCGTTTCGTTTGGATTTTCTCGTATTGGCATAAAAATTTCCAATAAATGATTGCGATAATACTCCCAATCGTAAAAGAAAACGTGACCCAAACGTGCACCAAGTAAGGTCGCTAATACAGTCCAGATAAATAACGAATCTAATTTTTCTATTGATTCCCCTTCACGATCAAAGATATTTTTCATAATATACCAGCCTAATCCAAAAGCAATTACAAACATTAAACTGTAATAACGAATGATAAAAAAGCCTAAATCAATTCCTTCTGATGGATTCCAAACGATGTTTAAAGCGTGTGTCATGTATTGTATTTTATATGTTTGACGTAAAAATAGAGATTAAATGTAAAATTCGTATTAAAAAAGAGAATCTTTATGCGTACATGATTTTTTGGGAACCGGATCATAGCCGGTTTTTCCCCAAGGATGGCAACTAAAAACACGTTTTATACCTAAAAACCCGCCATAAAACAAACCGTGGGTTTGTAAAGCTTCAATCATATACGAGGAGCACGTGGGTTCAAATCTACAAGCCGCAGGTGTAAAGGGTGAAATGGCCACTTGATAGAAACGAACCAATAGTAAAAATGGGTAAATGATGATTTTTGATAACATGATTTTAAAATTAAAACTTCTCTGTTGTTATTCAAAATTATTTTTCAGTTGTAATCGATTTCGGTATTTAGCGAACTAGATACTAAACGAAGTTCCTTCTTTACCATCTTTTAACTGAATTCCTAATACAATTAATTGATCCCTTATTTGGTCAGAAAGTGCAAAATTCTTATTGTCGCGAGCTTGTTTTCTCATTTCAATAAGCATATTGACCGTTCCTTCTAACTTATCGTTATTGCTGTCCGAGACTTTTTCGTCTTCTAATCCTAATACGTCAAACACAAATGTATGCATTGTTTTTGCAAAATGGTTTAAATCTTCCGCATTCAAGGTCTCTTTTTCATCCTTTAATAAATTGATAAAACGTACACCTTCAAACAACTGCGCAATCAAAATTGGCGTGTTAAAATCGTCATTCATTGCATCATAACAGGTTTGCTTCCAAGCCGGAATGTCAACGGTGCTTTTTGTGTGAACAGTGATTTCTTTCAACGAATTCATCGCTTCCATCAATCGTTTGTATCCTTTTTCGGCAGCAACAATGGCATCATCAGAAAAATCAAGAATACTTCTGTAATGCGCCTGGAGCATAAAAAATCGTGCTACTGATGCTGAAAAAGCTTTACTTAAAACGGTGTTTTCTCCAGTCAATATTTCTCTTGGCAAAATATTATTTCCCGTAGATTTTGCCATTTTTTTTCCGTTCAAAGTCAACATATTGGCGTGGAGCCAATAATTAACCGGAGTTTGACCGGTACAGGCTTCGTTTTGTGCAATTTCACACTCATGATGCGGGAACTTTAAATCCATTCCGCCACCGTGAATGTCAAAATGATTGCCTAAGTATTTAGTGCTCATTGCAGTACATTCTAAATGCCATCCAGGAAATCCATCACTCCACGGCGAAGGCCAACGCATAATATGTTGAGTTTCCGCTTTTTTCCAAAGCGCAAAATCCTGTGGATTTCTCTTGTCACTTTGCCCGTCAAGATCGCGGGTATTGGCTAGCATATCCTCAATGTTTCGGCCACTTAATCTGCCGTAATGATTGGTTTCATTAAATTTTACCACATCAAAATAAACAGAGCCATTGGCTTCATAACCAATTCCTTTTTCAATTATGGTTTTGATAATTTCAATTTGCTCAATAATATGTCCCGTTGCAGTAGGTTCGATACTTGGTGACAAAAAGTTAAAAGCATTCAGAATTTCATGAAAATCAACCGTATAGCGTTGCACTACTTCCATTGGTTCGAGTTGTTCCAGACGTGCTTTTTTGGCAATTTTATCCTCACCTTCATCCACATCGTCCACAATATGCCCCACATCCGTAATGTTTCTAACATAGCGTACTTTGTATTCTAAATGCAAAAAATACCTAAAAATCACGTCAAAAGACATAAAGGTACGCACATTTCCAAGATGTACATTGCTGTAAACTGTAGGTCCACAAACATACATTCCTACATTTCCTTCATGAATAGGTTTGAAAATTTCTTTTTCTCCTGAAAGAGAATTGTATATTTTTAGATTTTGGCTATTGTATAATGGCATTGTAGATTATTGTTTTCCCCACCCCAGCCCTCCCAAAGGGAAGGGAGTTGAGACGTGAATGCGTTATTAATAATTGTTGTAATCTTGTTCTGATCTTACCAAGCTGGGCTCCCTCTCCTTTGCAGAGGGTCGGGGAGAGGACTAGAACTTAGTTTCTAATTTAATGTAATCTAAAAACTCTCTGCGAGTGACACTATCTTTAAATTTTCCGCCAAATTCAGAGGTTACGGTACTACTTTCAATATCACTGATTCC
Organism: Flavobacterium bomense; assembly: GCF_003970355.1. Lineage (NCBI taxonomy): Bacteria > Pseudomonadati > Bacteroidota > Flavobacteriia > Flavobacteriales > Flavobacteriaceae > Flavobacterium > Flavobacterium bomense. The sequence goes on from NZ_RYDJ01000005.1 coordinate 134,294, forward strand.
TCTTGAATTTACACAAAGGTGCTTGGCATCGATTACACAGGCTACATCTTCTGTACCTAATGCGATTTGTAATTCCTGAACAATTTGCATGGTTAAGCGCTCCTGAACCTGAGGTCTTTTAGCATAATATTCTACGATACGGTTCATTTTAGACAAACCAATAACTCTGCCGTTTGAAATATAAGCCACATGCGCTCTTCCTATAATTGGTAATAAATGATGTTCACAGGTAGAATATACGATGATATTTTTTTCAACTAACATTTCACCGTACTTGTAATTATTGTCAAATGTAGATGCTTTTGGTTTTTTAGCAGGATTTAAACCGCCAAAAATTTCCTTTACAAACATTTTGGCAACACGATTGGGCGTGCCTTTTAAACTATCATCGGTCAAGTCCATTCCAAGTGTGATTAGAATGCTCTCTACGTCCTTTTTTATTTTTTCAATTTTTTCCTCATCAGAAATGACAAAAGCATCATCTCGTACTGGATTTTTTGCGGATAAACTAATATGGTTTTCTCCTATTTCGTCTTGAAATTCTTCGTTTTTTATCATTAAAAGCAACTATTATTGTTGGTGTAAATATTTAAGGGGTAAAGGTAAATAATAAAAATTAAAAAATTTCTATCGCTCCTACTATTTAAGACTACTTTATCGGTTCAGCCGCCCGTTATACTCTCTTTTTTGGATCTAAAAAGAAAAGGCAATAACGAACTCGTTACTGCCTTTTATAAAATAGTTCCGGTTCCCTAAAGGGGATGTCTACCAAAATGTGTTTGATTATACTTTCGTTAGTGTCGCATTATAAACAGGAATCGCTGCTTTCAGGATTCGTACTGCGCTAATTAAATCTTCTTTCTTTAAAACATAAGCAATTCGAACCTGATTTAATCCCATTCCCGTAGTAGAGTAAAAACCGGCTGCTGGCGCTACCATTACTGTTTCTCCATTTAGGTCATAACTTTCTAATAGCCATTGCGCAAAAGCATCGGCATTAGCAACTGGTAGTTGCGCAATACAATAAAAAGCCCCTTTTGGTTTGCTTACAATAACACCATCTATTTTATTTAATTCTTCAATCAAAGTGTCTCTGCGTTCTCTATATTCTGAAATTACTTCGTCAAAATAACTTTGTGGAGTGTCAAGAGCAGCTTCGCTTGCAATCTGTTCAATCGTTGGTGGACTTAATCTTGCTTGTGCAAATTTCATTGCAGTAGCCATCAGTTCCTTGTTTTTAGAAACAATGCATCCTATTCTGGCACCGCACATGCTGTATCTTTTTGAAACAGAATCAATCATGATTGCATGTTCTTCAAGCCCGGGAACATTCATTACTGAATAATGGACATCACCATCATAAGTAAATTCACGATATACTTCATCAGAAATTAGAAATAAATCATGTTTTTTGACTAAGGCAGCCAGTTGCATGATTTCTTCTTTTGAATATAAATAACCTGTTGGATTTCCTGGATTACAAATCAGGATCGCTTTTGTTTTTGGCGTAATCAGCTTTTCAAAATCAGCTACGGCCGGTAATGCAAAGCCGGTTTCAATACTCGAGATTACTGGAACTACAGAAACTCCTGATGCGGTTGAAAATCCATTATAATTTGCATAAAATGGTTCCGGAATAATGATCTCATCACCATGATCCATCGTGCTGCCTATAGCAAACATCAAGGCTTCAGATCCTCCGGTGGAGATTATAATATCTTCAATATGTACAGGAATTCCTTGATTTGTATAATAGGCAGCTAATTTTTTTCTATAGCTTTCATTCCCGGCGGAATGGCTGTATTCTAAAATAGTTAAATCTATATTTTTAACCGCATTCATAGCAACTTCAGGAGTTCTGATATCGGGTTGACCAATGTTTAAATGGTATACTTTATGGCCTTTATTTTTCGCTATTTCAGAGTAGGGAACCAATTTTCGTATTGGTGATTCAGGCATTTGTTTGCCTTTATTTGATATTGTTGGCATAGTCTTAAATTATTGAATTGCAAATTTGCGATTTTTTTTTCGAATTTATCACAATTTATGCCCGGATATATCATATAAAATACGGTTTTGTTTTATATTTTTAGTATTTTTATAGAAAGCTAGCACAATGAAAAGAACGCTAAATTTATTTTTTTTAATCTTCTCAATATTCAGTGTTTTGGCGCAGCAAGGATTTCAGTTTGAAAAAAACGGAGACAAAATTAGTGTGCCTTTCAAGTTGATCAATAATTTAGTGCTTCTGCCTATAAAAGTGAATGGAGTAGAATTGAATTTTTTATTGGATTCCGGTGTAGAAGAGACCATATTATTTAGTTTGGAAGAAAAAAAAGAAGTTCGTTTTTTTAACGCTGAAAAAGTACTATTAAGAGGATTAGGGAGTCAAGAGGCGGTCGAGGGATTGAAATCGACCAATAATATATTGCAATTCGGCAGCATGTTGTATGCGGATCATATGGTTTATATTGTTTTGAATCAGGATTTTAATTTATCCTCTCATATTGGGATTCCTGTAAACGGAATTATAGGATTTCAGTTTTTTAGAAATAATCTGGTTGAAATTAATTACTCTAAAAAGAGAGTTATAGTCTATAGCGATACCGCTAAAAATAGAAAAAAAATAGTTAGAAAGTTCAAAACTATTCCTGTCGCTATCGAGAAATCAAAGCCGTATTTAAAAGGTACGGTGTTGTTGAATAATAAGGAACTGGTGGTCAAGTTGCTGATTGATATAGGAAATAGTGATGCAATATGGTTGTTTCAGGATCGCTCCGAATTTCTTAAAGTTCCCCCGAAAAATTTTGCTGATTTTTTGGGCAGAGGATTTAGTGGTGATGTTGAAGGAAAAAGAGCCAGAATTCAAAAATTCGCAAGGAATCAGTTTGTATTTAATAATCCAATAGTAGCTTTCCCGGACTCTACTTCAATTAGGAATGTTACTATGGTTCCTGATCGGATGGGATCAGTAGGAGGAGAGATTATGAAAAGATTTACCGTTATTTTTAATTACCCTAAAAAAGAAATGTATGTAAAAAAAAATAGTCTTTACAACGATCCTTTTGCATACAATAAAAGCGGAGTAGAGATCCAGCACAACGGATTACAGTGGGTTCAGGAAACTGTTCGGATGGAAACCGTCCCTTTGTTACCAAAATATAATGAGTCAGGCGAAACTAAAGTACTCAATGACTTTAAATATAAATTCCAATTAAAGCCTATTTATGAGATTGCAAATGTTAGAAATAATTCGCCTGCAGCAAATTCAGGAGTACAAAAAGGCGATATTATTATTTTAATCAATAACGCTCCTGCTTATAGATATTCGTTGCAAAAAGTTAATTCTCTCTTTAGATCTGAGGAGGAAAAATGGATAACATTGGAAGTGGAAAGAAACAGTCAGATTCTGAAATTTAGATTTCAGTTACAGGATTTTCTCTAACAAAAAACGCCTCCAGAGGGTTTCAGGAAGCGTATTGATGTGTACACATGGAATTTAAATCCATCAAGTAGGTCGGGTAAAAATCAAATAGGACACATTGGATTTAGAGGAATAGTGTTTTTGTCCATTGGCTCCTTAACGCGAAAGTCTGAGGAAACAGGGTATCTCCTTGTTTTAAATAAATCACAATTGCGTGATTTAATTTGCAACTACTTCCCCTTTTATTTTTAAAGCGACTCTCCCGGAATCGTAATTCACGGCATTCGATTCAACAGTTATTGTTTTTCTAATTGGTCCGGGAGCCATATTGTATTTTATGGATATTTTTCCTGTTTTTCCTGGCATAATTGGCTCGGTTGGTTTTGTTGGAATGGTGCACCCACAAGTAGAAAGTACATTTGTAATAAGTAATGGCGCATTTCCAGTGTTCGTAAAAATAAAATTACGGGTTCCATTATCATTTTTGGTAACCCTCCCATAATCGATTGTATTGTCTTTTGCAGCAAATTCAATTTTAGGGCCATTTTGAGCAAATCCTACGGTGCTAATTAATGTGAATGCAAATAAAATTAGTATTTTTTTCATTTTCATTTTTTTAAATTCATTAAAGTAAATATACTTTGTTTTAATTAACGCACAAATTTTTATTTCCCTTTTTATAGTCTACTTAATTATTTACTTTTGTGCCCTATCAGAATTACAAATATCAGACCAAAGTCTACAAGGGTATTTGTTGATCTGGTTATTGGTTTAACGGAACCAACAAACAATTGAATTTAACGATTAAATGACCCACAATAAAATGATTATTCCTGCACAATTTGACGCTAAAACTATTGAGAATAAGTGGTATGACTACTGGATGAAAAACAATTATTTTCACTCAGAGCCGGATCATAGAACACCATATACTATCGTAATTCCACCGCCTAATGTGACTGGAGTTTTACACATGGGACACATGTTGAACAATACTATTCAAGATGTATTAATAAGAAGAGCGCGTCTTAAAGGGTTCAATGCGTGCTGGGTTCCGGGAACGGATCATGCCTCAATAGCTACAGAAGCTAAGGTGGTAGCCAAATTAAAAGCTGAAGGAATCCATAAAAATGATTTAACACGTGAAGAATTTTTGGCGCATGCCTGGGAATGGACGGATAAATATGGCGGTGTAATTCTGGAACAACTCAAACAATTGGGCTGTTCATGTGATTGGGATCGAACAAAATTCACCATGGATCCTGACATGTCGGCATCTGTGATTCGTTCTTTTGTAGATTTATACAACAAAGGTTTGATTTACCGTGGGTATCGAATGGTCAACTGGGATCCGGAAGCCAAAACGACTTTGTCTGATGAAGAAGTGATTTTTGAAGAACAACAGGGAAAATTATATTATATACAATATAAAATCCTCACCCCAGCCCTCTCCGAAGGAGAGGGAGCTGAAACTTTTAACTCCCCTCCTTCGGAGAGTTTTGGGGAGGAATTTCTGACAATAGCAACCACGCGTCCGGAAACTATTTTTGGAGATAGCGCCATTTGTATTAATCCAAATGACGAACGTTTTGCTCATTTGAAAGGCAAAAAAGCGATTGTGCCTATTTGCGGAAGAGTGATTCCGATTATCGAAGACGATTATGTTGATATCGAATTTGGTACCGGTTGTTTGAAAGTGACTCCGGCTCACGATATGAATGACAAGGCATTGGGAGAAAAGCATAATTTGGAGATTATTGATATTTTCAACGAAGATGCAACGATGAATAGTTTTGGTTTGCATTACCAAGGGAAAGATCGTTTTGTGGTTCGTGAAGAAATTGCAAAAGAACTAGGGACTATAGGTGCTTTAGCAAAAACAGAAACACACTTAAATAAAGTAGGTACTTCGGAAAGAACCAAAGCAGTTATCGAGCCTCGTTTATCAGACCAATGGTTCTTGAAAATGGAAGATTTGGTAAAACCGGCAATTCAATCCGTATTGGTTGATGGCGAAATTAAATTGCATCCAGCACGTTTTAACAATACGTACGCCCATTGGCTAAACAACATTCGCGATTGGAATATTTCGCGTCAATTGTGGTGGGGACAACAAATTCCGGCCTATTTCTATGGCGACGGAAAAGAGGATTTCGTGGTCGCTGAAAATATTGAAGACGCTCTAAAGTTAGCGAGAGAGAAAACTTTAAACCTTAAACTTGAAACAAAAGATTTAAAGCAAGATGTTGACGCTCTTGACACTTGGTTCTCGTCTTGGCTATGGCCAATGTCCGTTTTTGGAGGTATAATGAATCCAGAAAGTGAAGACTTTAAATACTATTATCCAACCAATGATTTAGTAACTGGTCCGGATATTTTGTTTTTCTGGGTAGCGAGAATGATTATTGCAGGATATGAGTACACAGGAAAAAAACCTTTTACAAATGTTTATTTGACTGGTTTAGTTCGTGACAAACAAAGACGTAAAATGTCTAAATCATTAGGGAATTCACCGGATCCTTTAGACTTAATAGAAAAATTTGGTGCCGATGGTGTTCGGGTTGGATTGCTTTTGAGCGCTTCTGCCGGAAATGACATTATGTTTGACGAAGAATTGTGCAACCAAGGAAAAGCATTCACCAATAAAATTTGGAATGCCTTTAAATTGATCAAAGGTTGGGAAGTTTCGGAAACGATTCCACAACCGGAATCTTCAAAAGTAGCAATCGAGTGGTATGAAGCCAAGTTGCAACAAACACTTCTAGAAATCGAAGATAATTTCGAAAAATACAGAATTTCCGAAGCTTTAATGGGAATTTACAAACTGGTTTGGGATGATTTCTGCTCTTGGTTTCTGGAAATGATAAAACCGGCGTACCAACAGCCAATCGACAGCGTTACTTTGGCGAAAGCCATAGCAATGCTTGAAAATAATTTAAAATTATTGCATCCGTTTATGCCGTTCCTGACAGAGGAAATTTGGCAAATTCTTGCCGAAAGAATTACAGATGAAGCATTAATCGTTTCGACTTGGCCAGAAATAAAACCGTTTGATTCCCGTTTAATTGCTGATTTTGAAAACACAATGGAGGTTATTTCCGGAATTCGTACGATCCGTAAAGACAAGAATATTCCGTTTAAAGATGCGATTGAATTTAAAATTGTCAATAATGACAATACTTCGGATTATTTTGATTCGGTGGTGACTAAATTAGGAAACTTGACTTCCTTAGAATATGTTTTGGATAAAGTGGATGGCGCCTTGTCTTTCCGTGTCAAATCGAATGAATATTTCATCCCAATCACCGGAAATATTGACGTACAAGCTGAAATTGCTAAACTGACGGCGGAGTTAGTCTATACGCAAGGTTTCTTGAAATCAGTACAAAATAAACTAGCCAACGAGAAATTTGTGGCTGGTGCACCGGAGAAAGTTTTAGCCAACGAAAGACAAAAAGAAGCAGATGCTCTGGCAAAAATGGAAACTATCGAGCACAGTTTGGCGGGTTTAAAATAGACTTAGACAAAATATATAAACCCGACCCATTTTCAATATGGGTCGGGTTTTTTTTTGTGTCAACTTAGTTTAGCAGGATTGAAGCAGAAATTTAGCCAAATAAAAACAAGAATAATAACGGAAATATAATTCCGGCAACGGCCAGTTTCCAACCCCTGTTTTTCCAACTGAATTTTCCGGCTTTAATCATAACCGTTCCTGTTAAGGCAATAATGATTAAGCTGATCGCAAAAATATCAGAATAATAAATCCAAAAATTAGAGGTGTTTTTATGCAATTTCATCGTTTGGCTGATAATTGGCGTTTTAGAGAAGGAAACAATTTCTCCTTTTCCAGTTTTCAGGTCAATTTCGACATCGTGCTTTTCAAAAGAAATTTTAAAGGTTCCTTTTTTTACCATTTGACGTCTCATTTTATCATCGATGCCCAATTGTTTGCCTAAATCTTCAGCAAATTTTTCATTAATTTCATTTTCAGCAAAAACTTTTACTTGGATAGCCTTGGTTTCGGTAGTGTATTTTTCCGGATGCCAGTATTCTCTGTGGTTCATCATAAGTCCTGAGAGGGCAAAAGAAACAATTAATCCGATATAGAAATACCCTAAATCACGGTGTAAATTTCTTGCTTTTATTTTCATCATGGGTTTGAATTTTAGGTTTTGAATTATGAATCAGACTTTTTATTTGGTAAAAGGTTTAATTAGAATTTATATTTTAAGCTGGTCATCACTTGACGAGGTGCTGTTGGGTTTACACTGTAATTTTCATGTACGGTATAATTCAAAACATTTGTAATATTTGACAATCTGCAAAAAAAAACTCAAATTGGCTGTATGTTATGTTGTTCTTGCTAAAATATCCTCTACTACAAGACTGCCGCTTGTACCAAAAGATTTAGAAATTTTCAATTATGTGTGCTGTTTCTTGTGCAAAGCCGCTTAGACTGAATAACAAAACTAAAGCGGGTATTAAAATGTTTCTCATGAATCTTTATTTGGAATAATTAAAAATAACGATGCAAATATAGAATCTGAATTTGATTTAACAAAACTATTTAGATTAAATATGGATAATAATTTAAATGTTTTTTAATGTATTGTAATACAGTTTTTTAAATAAAAAAAATCCTTGCTTTTAGACAAGGATTTTTAATTTTAGCGTGAAATGTTAAATTTTAACATTTGATTTTCGGTTTCTTCCCCACCAAATATAGCATCCGGTTATAGGAAGACTCGCAATAAGTAAACTGATTAAAAAGGCAAATATTTTTCCGGCTATTCCAAAAACGGCACCCGTATGAATGTCGTAATTCAAGAGCAGTAGTTTGTCGGCAATTTTAGCTTCTTTATACCTTCCGTAAAGGTGATCGACTTTTTGTTCTTCTAGGTTGTATTGGTCAAAATAACGGTAGTCTATTTTCCAATACGTGCCTTCCTCAGGATTTGCATTTGCAGCAATAGAAGAACTGGCACTTTCCGGTGGATGCACTTCTATAGATTTTGCTTTTGGATATTCTTTTTGCATCAAAGTCCAAATTTGATCCAGCGGTTTATCTACTTTTTTTGTTTTTATAGTCGAAATTGGATCTTCATAAACCAATGATTTTTCTCCACCAAGAACCGTATAATAAGAATAACCAAACCATTGGAAACCCCAGACTAAACCCGTAATTGCAAAAATAAGGGCAATTATAAGCACGTATAAGCCAGTAATATTATGCAAGTCATAGTTTTTGCGTTTCCATTTTAATCCTTTTTTCCATTTAAACCAAAAACGTTGTTTGGCAGCATTTTTATTTTTTGGATACCAAAGAATCATTCCCGTAATCAGCAGAATCAAAAACACTAAAGTTGCCGATGCCGTAACGGTTTGTCCAATTTCATGAGGCAGCCAAAGATAAAAATGACCGTCAAGAATAAAGTTAAAAAACCCATCTTCCATATTGGTTTTTTCAAGGACTTCACCTGTATACGGATTGAGGTACACAATATAATGATAGGAAGGTTCGTAATGGAAAAATATAGCTTCCACTGATTTGACAGAACCATTGTATTTTATGGCATGTAACACTTTGTTTGGAATTTCTTTTCGGGCAATTTCTTCCAATTGCGTAGGTAATAGAAATGGTTTTTCCTGTTTTGTAACAAACCTGTACTCATCGGTGTAATCTTGTATTTCTTCCTGAAAGGCATACAAACTTCCCGTGATGGCAATTATGAAAACAAGTATGCCTGAGGATAAGCCAAGCCAAAGATGGATTTTTAGGATTGCTTTTTTTAAGGTGTTATTTTTCATTATAAATGGATTAAACTTCTCCAGGAAAAGAGGAGTTTAGTTAGACAAAACGAATTAGGAATCTTAAAATTTATATGTCAAACCGGCAGTTACACTTCTTAATCGCTGTGGAGTTACAGTAGACCAGCCTGAATAATATTTTTCGTTTAATATGTTATTTAATTTTAAAGCTAAATTGAATTTATCATTCGAATACGACAAAGCCGAATTTAATATGGTATAACTTGGTAAGGCAAATGTTCCGATATTCGCTCTGTTCAACGTTTTATATTCACTGGCGTGGTTTCCGCCAAATCCTAGACCGAATCCTTTTAATTTCCCGGAAGTCAACGTGTAATTTGCCCAAAAATTTACTAGCGTTTCTGGTCCGGCTTCTTCAGGTCTTAATCCTAAATATCCATCACCGGGATTGTCTTTTGTAACTTCACTTTTGTTATTACTGAATCCAGCAATCACATTAAATCCTTTCATTGGGTTTGCCGTAAAACTGATTTCAACTCCTTTACTGTTGACTTCACCGCCCTGAATTGCGTTGTTAATATTGTTTGGATCCGTCATTAATCGGTTTTTTACATCAATGTTGTAGTAGCTAATCGATGCCGAAATGATGTCTTTGTATAAGTTTGTTTTTAATCCAAATTCATATTGATTAGCTTGCTCCGGATCAAAAGATTCCATTCTTGTATTAGAACCATCCACTTCAGAAACTTCTCGTGGCGTTACATTTACAAAGCCATTCATATAATTTGAAAAAACCGAAACTTTATCTTTAATCAACATATAAACCAGACCGAATTTTGGAGAAACGGCTGCTTGGCTGTTTTCTTCGGTCGCTGTTTTCGATTTGAAATGATCGACGCGCAAACTGATCATTGCCGATAATTTATCGGTAACATTCAACACATCTGAGGCGTACGCACTAATAACCTCAACTTCAGCAGTTGAATTTCCGTCAAACGAATCTACTAAAAGATTATCAACTCCCGCTTGGGTCAAATCTCCGGTATCTGATCCATCGATTAGGGAGACAATTCCGTTTCCAACCCAACCGGTACTCCCGTTTATAATATTTGATTTATAATAATCGACACCAGCAACCAATCGGTTTCTTAAGTTTCCAATTTTAAAGTCTCCAATAAAATTTTGTTGAATATCCGTTGCTAAAGTTTCTCCGTTTCTTTTAGAAATGAATCGTGTAAAATCATTTCCGTTTGATGCATCAAATAAATAGGAATAATACCCATTTGTTTTACTGTTGCTTCTGGATAATACCGTTTGTGAAGTCCACTGATCCGATATTTTATAAAACATTTGAGCCTGTAAATTATAAGTAGGATTGCTGATGGACAGCTCGTTTGAAGTGAATGATTTATTATAGTTTTTTTCGAATAATTCCATCGAATCAAATGATAGAGCGGAATTTCTGTTCAAGAAAAGCATCGGGGCATTTGATGAATTTCGGTTTGTAAATTCAGTATTGATCAAGAACGAAAGTTTATCACTAACTTTATAACTCAAGGAAGGCGCAAAGAAAAAGGATTTGCCAAAACCGGCATCCTGAAACGAATTTTCTTTTTGGTAGGCTGTATTTATTCGTACGGAAACATCTGTGTTTAGTGGGATATTTACATCTGCAGTAAGACGATCCATACCATACGATCCGGCATTATAACTGATTTCTCCACCAAATCTTGAATAAGGTTTTTTAGTTACAATATTTATTAAACCTCCGTATGAAATCAAACTACTGCCAAATAATGTTCCTGAAGGTCCTTTGATCACTTCAATATTGTCCACGTTGGCCGGATCAATACTTCCATTGTTGATTCCGGGAAGCCCGTTGATCATTGTTGGCTGAACTGAAAAACCTCTCATGGAAAAATATTCAGCACCATCGCCGCCACGCCCGGTTGATTCCCAAAGACGCGTGATTCCAGTTGCATTTTTTAGCGCATCACTAAAGTTAGTAACCACTTGTTCTTTCATTAACTCGCTGGTAACGGTATTGTACACCTGTGGATTTTCAATATTATTCAAAGGCATTTTAGAGACTGTGGTGCTTTTTTCTCTTTTATACCTGTATTTGTTGGTGTTTATAATCACTTCTTTCAATGTTTTTAAGGTATCTTTTTCTTGCTCTTTCTTTTCTTGAGCAGTAACCGTTATTCCAAAAAGCAAAACGAACAGGTAAAAGGCAGGTATCTTTTTCATTTATTTAGATTAATTAAAAATAAGTTGCAAATATAAGAGTGCTTTTGTTCTTAACAAAACTTATTTAGACTAATTATAGATAATATTTAAAATTAATTTTTATTCCACTGCAAAACAGTTTTTTAACGGCATAAAAAAACCTTGCTTATTTCGAGCAAGGTTTTGATTGGAACTAAAATGTTAAAATTTTAGTTGATTTTTTTCATTGAATATTGTTCGGAACTGGGTTTTCCTTGCTGGATTCCTGAAATTTTTGTCACCATACTGTCTGGATTGATTTGACTATAAATAATTTTTTGAGGATAATCATGTTTCGGGTTTTCAAAAACCAGTTGTTTCTCAGTTGTCGTTGTCAACTTGAATGCGACTGCTTTATCCTCGTTTTGTCCTTTTACCATAGTTGAATACGTTAATTCTTCTCCTTTTTGTTGCAAAATAATAGATTCAAAATGCAAAGTGTCTTTTTCTTTGATAAAATAGGATTGCGCTTCAAAAGTACTGTCGTTTACTTTTTTCCAAGTTTCAGAAAGATTTCCATCAACGGACTTATTTTCCCAATTTCCTAAAATCCAATTGGCGGCTTTCATTTTTTCTAATTCATTTGCATCCGATTCTTTGCAGGAAAAAATGGTTAACAAAAGTAATATAAGAGTTGTTTTTTGAAACATTGGTGTAAATATTTGGTGTTATTTTGAACTGCTAAATTAAGAAAAAATAGAATAACGTCGCTTTTTTAGTTTTGGAATCACAGGTTCACCATATAAGTCATATAAGTTTTTAATTTGAATAGAATAAAGGAAAAAAACAGTTCATTTAAGGAAAGTCGCATAGTTCATAAAGAATGTTTTAATTTACATTCTCTTCAGCCAATGTGACAAATAAACTAACTTTCTTAACCCGTTGGGTGCAATTAATTTTTGATGATAATTTTCGTCAGTTCGAGTGATCCCGCTTTTGGGCGGGATTATATCGAGAACTAGAAAATTAGTATTAAAAACGGTTCTCGATACACGTCACTTCGAGTGCGAAGCGTATCGAGAAGTTTGTTCCATTTTACTACACAAAAAACACTCGAACTGACGTTTTGAATAATTGCACCCAACGGGTTTTCTTATATAACTTAAGTAATGACTAAAATTTAATGTCGTATTTTAATAAAGCACTAAATTTCTTTGCCACAGATTTCACAGATTAGCACAGATTAATTCGTTATGTAATTTTAAAAATCTTTTTAATCCTTACAATCTGTGGCAAAAACTCTTTTTAATAATTGCGACAATATATCTTTCTTGCTACTTATATGGTTAAAACAAAATTTAATCACTTTCATTCAAAATAATATAAACCAATTCTTTAGTTGGTTTTTGATCTTTCAGTTTTGCTCTGACCACATCAAAAGGCACTTTGAAATCACAGCCTGATTTATAATCGCTGCAGCCATAAGCCATTTTTCCTTTTAGCACCGTTCCTTTCTTGCATTTCGGACAGGCTAATTCGTCCGGAATGACTTTTTTTAAAGCTTTCTTGGCTTCTAATTGAAGTTGGAAATTTTCGTCAAAACGAAGCAAACCTTCCAGAGTGCCGATATCAGTTTTAAAATCTTTCAAGTTTACAGTAGATCCTTTTTGTAGTAATCGCAAGTATTGGTTCTCGGATATTTTTTTCTCTGCAAAAGTGTAAGGCAATAGGAACGTGCAACCTGCTTTATAATTGGTACATCCAAATGAAGATTTTCCTTTGATAAGTGTTCCTTTTCTGCATTTTGGACAGGCTTCCGCCAAAATCCCTGCGGCTTTCTTTTTCTCGACTTTAACAACTTCTTTTTGAATGCTTCCCGCATGCGAGATATTGGCACGTCTGGTTTCACTTCGCACTTCATAGACCAAAGCTTCTACCATGTTTTTCATGTTCTTAATAAACGCAGCAGCGGTAAAAGTTCCTTTTTCAATATCTTTCAACTGCTTTTCCCAAGAGCCGGTGAGTTCAGCTGATTTAATCAAATCATTTTGAATGGTGTCAATAAGCTGAATTCCCGTAGGTGTTGGCAATACCTGTTTTTTGTTCCTAATGATGTATTGGCGTTTAAACAGCGTTTCAATAATATTGGCTCGCGTGGAGGGACGCCCAATACCGTTTTCTTTCATCAATTCGCGTAAATCCTCGTCGTCTACTTGCTTACCTGCAGTTTCCATAGCGCGCAATAAAGTAGCTTCGGTAAACTGATTCGGTGGTTTGGTTTCCTTTTCTAAAAACGAGGGTTCATGTGGCCCTTTTTCACCTACAACAAAACTCGGTAAAATATCGGCTTCTTTTTCTTTGGCGTTTGGATCTTCAAAGACTACGCGAAATCCCTTTTTAAGGATTTCTTTTCCTGTCGTTTTGAAGGCTACATCTGCTGCTTTCCCAATAACGGTTGTATTGGCAACCAAACAATCGTCATAAAACACGGCTATAAATCGCTTGGTAATTATGTCATATACTTGCTGCTGATTGTATTGCAAGTTGGATTGAATCCCCGTTGGAATAATCGCATGGTGATCCGTAACTTTTTTATCGTTGAAAACTTTGGGCGATTTTTTTATCTTTATTTCCAAAAGCGGTTGCGTCAACGCAGCATAATTTGTCAAGTTTTTCAGAATCCCAGCCACTTTTGGATAAACATCATTGGGCAAAAACGTCGTATCAACTCTGGGATATGTGACCACTTTTTGTTCGTACAAAGTTTGGACAATTTTGAGCGTTTCATCTGCCGTAAAACCAAATTTGGTATTGCAATACACCTGTAATCCTGTTAAATCAAATAGTTTTGGGGCAAACTCATTGCCATTCTTTTTTTCGACAGAAACTATTTCAAACTCACTTTCCTTGACTTTATTGGCCAAGAGTTCGCCATCTTCTTTTTTCAAAAAGCGTCCTTCTTCATAGCTGAAAAGAGTTTCTCTGTATAAAGTTTGCAACTCCCAATACGGTTGCGGTTTGAAATTCTCGATTTCCTTGAATCGGTCCACAACCATTGCCAATGTTGGGGTTTGTACCCTGCCAATAGACAAAACTTGTTTGTATCCGCCATGTTTTACGGTGTACAAACGCGTGGCATTCATGCCCAGTAACCAGTCGCCAATGGCTCTGGAAAATCCTGCATAGTATAAATTATCATAGTAGGCAGATGGTTTCAAGTTCTGGAAACCCTCTTTGATGGCTTCGGTGGTTAGGGAAGAAATCCACAAGCGTTGCACCTCGCCTTTATAATTGGCTTCGTTCATCACCCAACGCTGAATAAGTTCACCCTCTTGCCCGGCATCCCCGCAGTTAATGACCAACTCGGCTTTGTCGAAAAGGCTTTTTATGATTCGGAATTGCTTTTGGATCCCCGAATTCTCGACCACTTTGGTTTCGAATTTGTCGGGAAGCATGGGCAGATTGTTCAAATCCCAACTTTTCCAATGGGGCTTGTAATCGTTCGGTTCTTTTAAGGTACATAAATGCCCAAAAGTGTAGGTGACCTGATAACCATTGCCTTCATAATATCCGTCATGCTTGGTATTGGCTCCCAAAACGGATGCGATTTCGCGGGCGACACTTGGTTTTTCGGCAATACAGACCTTCATTTTTTCCTACTGATTTAAGGGTGCAAAGTAGGAATTTAGAAATTGGTATTAAAAATAAATTTTATGGAGTTATGAACTGGTATGTGATTCATTGCGAGGAACGAAGCAATCCCATTCAGTTGGTCTATTATTTATTTGCTTATCGTTATGGGCACAGAATACAATTCTGCGCTAACGATTGTGGATATTCGAGCGATCGGTAATACAGACCTTCATTTTTGCTACTTATTTTGAGGGTGCAAATTAGGAATTTACAAATTGGTATTAAAAAGAAATTTTGTGGAGTTATGAACGGTTAGGACGTGCTGTTTATTAGGAGCAGTACGAATGGCGTTTTTTCAAGAACCCATCTTCCTGCTGTCCGCTGTATCCACGCTAAAAAGCGTGGGATGCCGCTTCTATCAGGGCTATTGATTACGTCTCATTTTCATAATAACGAAAGAGAAAATGCCGTAGATTACTTCATATATTCTCATTTACTGTTAGCGCAGAATTGCATTCTGTGCCCACTCCAATTGACACCCAAACTAATTTACAAAATTACTTCTAAATCAGCTTTAAAAATTAAAAAAAAAGCTAATATCGTTTTATGGATTAGCTCTTTTGACTTGTTTTACCTGTCCTCGTTTGTGGGCACAGAATGCAATTCTGCGCTAACGACTGTGGATATCTGAGCAATCGGGTCCGCAAATTAAGAATTTAGAAGTTGGTATTAAGAAGAAATTTTGTGGAGTTATGAACGGGGAGGGTTAAGTCATTGCGAGGAACGAAGCAATCGCATCTAGTTAGTCTATTATTTTATTTGCTCATCGTTCTGGGCACAGTTTGCAAAACTGCGCTAACGATTGTGGATATCCGAGCGATCGGGTGTTAAACATTAAAAAAAAGCTAATATCGTTTTACTGACATAGCTTTCTGACTTGTTTTTTCCTGCCCTCGTTTGTGGGCACAGAATGCAATTCTGCGCTAACGATTGTGGATATCTGAGCGATCGGGGAAAATGTTTCGATAGTTGAATTATCTCTAGATTATCGTGTTATATCAATAAGATAATTAAGAATCACATTGGCTATTTGTATTATGAGATTCCTCGTGCCTCGGAATGACAAGTAGTTATTGAAATGGCAAAAAAATAAATCTTGGTAAAAGGAATCACATTGGTTATTCCCGTTAGGAGATTCCTCGTACCTCGGAATGACAAGTAGTTACTGAAATAGCAAAAAACGAACCTTGCAAACTGCAATACTTTTTCGTATTTTTGCGGTCTAAACCGAAAGATGATTTTGATTAAAATAAAAAATCGTCATAAGAGGTTACTTCTGCCCTTGGGCAAAATATAAACGAGAAGAAATAAAGGACTAAGAAAATGTTAGATAGACTTCAAATAGTAAAACAACGTTTCGATGAGATTTCGGATTTGATTATTCAGCCGGATGTTATTATGGATCAGAAGCGTTATGTGCAATTGAATCAAGAGTACAAAAGTTTAAAAGCTTTGGCTGAAAAACGCGATGAATATGTTGTTTTGATGGCAAACATCGACGAAGCAAACGAAATAATTGCCGATAACAGTGATGCGGATATGACCGAAATGGCCAAAATGCAACTGGACGAAGCTAAGGAAAGATTGCCGGAACTGGAGGATGAAATCAAGTTTATGTTGATTCCTAAAGATCCCGAAGATGCTAAAAATGTTATGGTGGAGATTCGTGCCGGAACAGGTGGGGATGAAGCGAGTATTTTTGCCGGGGATTTGTTTCGTATGTACACGAAATATTGTGAGAACAGAGGTTGGAGAACTTCGGTGGTCGATATGAATGAGGGAACTTCGGGTGGTTTCAAAGAGGTGATTTTTGAAGTTACCGGTGAGGATGTTTACGGAACCTTGAAGTTTGAAGCGGGTGTTCACCGTGTACAACGGGTACCGCAAACGGAAACACAAGGACGTGTTCACACATCAGCGGCGACTGTTATGGTATTGCCGGAAGCAGAGGAATTTGATGTGCAAATTGATATGAATGATGTGCGTGTGGATTTCTTCTGTTCGTCAGGACCTGGTGGACAATCGGTAAATACAACTAAATCAGCGGTTCGTTTGACACACATTCCAACTGGATTGGTGGCGCAATGTCAGGATCAGAAATCACAACACAAGAATAAAGATAAAGCTTTTGGCGTTTTGCGTTCCCGTTTGTACGAACAGGAATTAGCCAAAAAACAAGCGGAAGATGCTACAACGCGTACGTCTCAGGTAAGTTCTGGTGACCGTTCTGCAAAAATTCGTACCTATAATTATGCACAAGGTCGTGTAACGGATCACCGTGTAGGTTTGACGTTGTACGATTTGGGAAATATCATGAATGGTGATATTCAGAAAATTGTAGATGAGTTGGCGTTAGTCAACAACATGGAAAAACTGAAAGAAGCCAGCGAGGTTTTTTAAATAGGTTTTGGGCGCCGGGTTTTAGGTCTTAGTAGGTTATAGGTTTTTGTAAAACTAAAATATATGAGAAACTTTAGGGATTTAGAAGTTTGGCAAAGTTCTGTTTTACTTGTTAAAAAAATTTATATTATTACTGGTTCGTTTCCCAAAGAAGAAAAATTTGGACTGGTTTCTCAAATCAATAGATGTGCAGTTTCAATTCCTTCGAACATAGCGGAAGGTTGTTCCAGAACTTCTCAAAAGGATTTTTCTAGATTTTTACAGATAAGTTTAGGTTCGGCCTTTGAATTAGAGACTCAAATTGAAATAGCTAAAGAGATAGGTTTTGTGGATGTGTTTTTACACTTAGAAATTATTTCCGAGCTTAACATAATTCAAAAAAGAATTCAATCCTTAAAAAAGTATGTTGATTCCAAGGTTTAAAACCAACACCCAACATCTAAGAACCCACCACCTAAAAAATGACTACACAACAACTTATTGACCAAATTCAACAAAAAAAATCATTCCTAGCAGTAGGACTCGATGTCGATTTGACTAAAATTCCACAGCATCTATTAGAATTGGAAGATCCCATTTTCGAATTCAATAAAGCGATAATCGATGCAACGCATGATTTGGCTGTGGCTTATAAACCAAATGTTGCTTTTTATGAAGCGTATGGTTTGAAAGGATGGACGTCTCTACAAAAAACAATTAATTACATCAACTCAACGTATCCGGATATTTTTACTATTGCCGATGCCAAACGCGGTGATATAGGCAATACGTCTGCCATGTATGCCAAAGCTTTTTTTGAAGATTTGAATTTTGACAGTATTACCGTTGCTCCTTATATGGGAAAAGATTCAGTGGAGCCTTTTCTGGCTTTCAAAAGTAAACATACGATTATGTTGGCTTTGACTTCTAACGAAGGTGCTTTTGATTTTCAGACTTTAAACTTAAACGGAAAAGAATTGTATAAACAAGTTTTGGAAATATCTAAAAACTGGAAAAACAGCGAAAACCTGATGTATGTTGTAGGTGCAACAAAAGCTGAATATTTCACTGAAATTCGCAAAATTGTTCCTGACAGTTTCTTGCTTGTTCCCGGAGTAGGAGCACAAGGCGGAAGTCTGGCTGAAGTTTGTAAATACGGAATGAATGCGAATGTTGGATTACTAATCAATTCTTCCAGAGCGATTATTTATGCTTCAAACGGAACTGATTTTGCCGATAAAGCAAGAACCGAAGCGTTGAAAATGCAACAGGAAATGGAGCAAATTATGAGTTTGAAGTTTAACGTTTAACGTTTTTGGGTTTTTATAAAATATTTTGAATTCAATCATTCTTCATTTTAAACCATTAAGAAATTAAGTTTTATTACCCTTGCGCTAAGATTTGAATCAAAAATTTTAGCGCTAAACTTTTTAAGCCTTAATTTTTCTAAATTTCTTAATGGTTTAAAAATATAATTTTTGATTAGATTTACTAAACATTAAACATTAAACTTGAGACAAAAAACTTTAATCGATCAAATCGGAATAACACATTCTTTTGAAACTTCGCCAAAACGCATTATATCATTGGTTCCCTCACAAACGGAATTGCTGTATGATTTAGGTTTGGAAGACCGAATTATAGGAATTACAAAATTCTGTGTGCATCCGTATCATTTTAAGTCGACCAAGAAAATAGTTGGTGGCACCAAAAAAGTGCATTACGAAAAAATCAGATTGTTGCAACCGGATATTGTCATTTGTAACAAAGAGGAAAATACCGCTGAAATTGTGGAAGAGTTGCGTAAAATTTGTCCGGTTTGGGTGACCAATATCATCACGATTGAAGATAATTTTCAGATGATTGCCGACTTTGGTCAACTTTTCAATTGCAGAACCGAAGCCCAGAAATGGAACGATAAATTGGCTTTTGCCCTGAGCGATTTTAAAAACTTTATAAAAGATAAGCCGCAACAAAAAGTAGTATATTTCATTTGGAAAAATCCTTTTATGGTTGCCGGTTCTAATAATTTTATCAATGAATTACTGAAACTAAACCATTTTCAAAACATATATGCAGGCAATGCCGAGACTTCTGGACGTTACCCGGAAATTGAACTCAAAAAAATGCGTTTAGAAGGGGATCCGGATTTGGTTTTTCTTTCATCAGAGCCGTATCCTTTCAAAGAGGAAGATGCTTTCGAAATAGGAAGACACACACACCACGCAAAAACGGTATTTGTAGATGGTGAAATGTTTTCCTGGTATGGAAGCAGGCTGTTAAAAGCGTTTGACTATTTTAAAAAAATGCATCAAAAATTATAATTCGCATTCTTCTAAAATCAATTTTTCTGTTGTCACGATCGATTTAACAGAAGAATTTTCGATATGGAAATTTAGTTCTGAGAACTTTTGGTACTCTTTTTTAAGCTTTTCTATTTCACTTTTCTCTTGCAATAATCCTTTCATGGGTGATGATTTTATGCAAATTTACATTTTACGATCTTAAAAGAAGCATTATTATTTGTTAAGATTGGGATTTAAAATTAATGTGCTATTTTTACAAAAAAAAGACGTGATCAATTATACCATTTACGAAAATAAAAACAGCGACCAATGGGTAACTTTTGTTCACGGTGCTGGTGGAAGTTCGTCTATATGGTTCAAACAAATACGGGATTTTAAGAAACAGCATAGTGTTTTATTATTGGATTTACGCGGTCACGGGGAATCAAAACCTACGCTGAAAACAGCTTTCAAACAAAAATATACTTTTTCGGCTTTGGCCAATGATATTCTGGAAGTCTTAAACCATCTCAAAATTGAAAAATCACATTTTGTCGGAATTTCATTGGGAACCATACTCATCAGACAATTGGCTGAAATGTATCCGGAACGCGTGCAAAGCATGATCCTTGGCGGTGCGATATTGAAAATGAATTTCCGTTCTCAAGTATTGATGCGATTGGGTAATTTGTTTAAATATGTACTGCCTTATTTGGTTTTATATCAGTTTTTTGCCTTTGTCATCATGCCAAAAAAAAGTCACAAACAGTCTCGGGTGCTTTTTATCAACGAGGCCAAGAAATTATACCAAAAAGAATTTATCAAATGGTTTAAACTCACCGCCGAAATAAATCCGGTACTCAAATGGTTCCGTCAGGTCGAGTTAAATATTCCTACGCTTTATGTGATGGGCGAAGAGGATTATATGTTTTTACCATCAGTTAAAAAAGTGGTAGAAAATCATTACAAATCGTCTACGTTGTTTGTAATACAAAACTGTGGACATGTAGTCAATGTGGAACAGCCTAATGTTTTTAACGATGCTGTTCTTTCTTTTATAAACACTGCTAAATAAAAATTGCCTGCATTTTTATGCAGGCAATTCTTTAACTAACCAAAACCAAAATAATAAATAACCAGTTTATTACTCTGCAAAGATCACACTTACAGAGGCGTTTTGCTGTTAAGATTTTGTTATTACTTTGTTGTACATACGTTAAGTTTTTTTTTACTTTGTTTCAATGCATACTTTTTGTTCACTCGGTAGCAAGTTACACGATGGACTGTCTCAGGTTTTAATTTTGAGTTATCTTTTTGTTTAAGACCTGGATTTTAAAGGGTAATAAGTCTATAGAAATACTATCGTTTTATTGTCATATACTATTGTTTTTCTCTCGGCATGCAGTTTTATGGCTCTTGCCAAAACCGTACGTTCCAGATCACGTCCTTTCATGATGAAATTTTCAATAGAATGACTGTGTGTAACTCGGGTAATATCCTGCTCGATAATTGGACCTTCATCCAATTCCTCAGTCACATAATGACTGGTAGCGCCTATGATTTTAACACCTCTCATAAAAGCTGAGTGATAGGGTTTTGCCCCGGGAAACGCAGGAAGAAAGGAATGATGAATGTTGATGATTTGATTCGGGTATTGCGCAATCAATTTAGGGGTGATAATCTGCATGTAGCGAGCCAAAACAATAAAGTCAATAGTATACTGCTTCAGTAAATCCAGTTGTTTTTGCTCGCCTTCGGCTTTTGTATCTTTGGTAAAAGGTACATAATAAAACGGAATATTAAAACGGTCTGCTACTGGTTTCAAATCCTCATGGTTGCTTATTATCAAAGGAATTTCTAGTGGCAATTCACCAGCGCTGTGGCGTCCTAAAATATCATACAAACAATGGTCGTATTTTGAAATAAATAATGCCATTTTTGGTTTTTCATCTTGGGTGTACATTGCCCAGGACATATTAAACGGTGAAGCCAACGTTGCTTGAAAATCATTTTTAATAGCTTCAATATTCCAATTTTTGGTATTGAATTCACATTCTAAACGCATGAAAAACACATTCTCATTAGCATCAACGTGTTGGTCCAGGTAGATTATATTGCCATCAATGGAGGCAATATAATTTGTAACGGAGGCAATAATTGCTTTTTGATCTTTGCAATGGATTAGGATTGTAATTTTTTGCATTAGCATTTTGTTTTTAGCTTTGTTTTTTAGTAATGATTAGTGTTTTTCAAAACTAAATGTATCTGTGTTTATAAAAAAGTTAGATTGGGTTGTTTTATGTTTAAAAAAAATAGCCCAATTTTAATCTATTTGTTGTCCTGCATGGCATAAACTTTATTATTTATTAATAACCAACAGTAACAACGGATAATTTTTAAAATAAAATTGTAAATTGCAGTCTTAAATTATCATATTCATAAAATGGAACAACAAAAACCATATATCCCTAACAATAAAGTAAGAATTGTTACCGCAGCTGCGCTTTTTGACGGTCACGATGCTGCAATCAATATTATGCGTAGAATCATTCAGTCTACAGGCGTTGAGGTAATCCATTTGGGTCACGATCGCAGTGTGGAAGAAGTGGTCAATACCGCGATTCAGGAAGATGCGAATGCTATTGCGATAACTTCGTATCAAGGCGGACACAACGAATATTTCAAATACATGTATGACTTGCTTCAGGAAAAAGGAGCTGGGCAAATCAAGATATTTGGTGGGGGAGGAGGAGTAATCCTGCCTTCTGAAATTGCCGAATTGCAAGCGTACGGAATCACCCGTATTTATGCGCCGGATGACGGTCGCGCGATGGGATTGCAGGGAATGATTAATGATTTAGTACAACAATCTGATTATCCCGTTGGAGATAAACTGACGGATGAAATAAAACATTTGGAAGAAAAAAATCCAAAAGCAATTGCCAGAATTATTTCATCAGCAGAGAATTTCCCAGACATAGCGGCCAAAACTCTGGAAGTTATCCAAAAAAAGAATCAGGGTTGTAAAACTCCGGTTCTTGGAATCACAGGAACAGGTGGAGCAGGAAAATCTTCTTTGGTGGATGAATTAGTGCGTCGTTTTCTAATCGATTTCCCGGAAAAAACTATCGGATTAATATCCGTCGATCCATCAAAAAGAAAAACCGGCGGTGCCTTGTTAGGTGATAGAATCCGAATGAACGCTATTAATAACCCTCGAGTTTACATGCGTTCTTTGGCCACACGCCAATCGAATTTGGCTTTGTCTAAATATGTTGCCGATGCAATCCAAGTGATTAAAGCAGCAAATTATGATATCATAATCCTGGAAACCTCAGGTATAGGACAATCCGATACAGAAATCATGGATCACTCTGATGTATCCTTATATGTAATGACGCCTGAATTTGGCGCTGCAACTCAATTGGAAAAAATCGACATGCTTGATTTTGCTGATTTGGTAGCGATAAACAAATTTGACAAACGCGGATCTCTGGATGCATTGAGAGACGTGAAAAAACAATACCAACGCAACCATAATTTATGGGATGCGAATTTAGATACGCTTCCGGTTTTTGGGACTATTGCTTCGCAGTTCAACGATCCGGGAATGAATACGCTGTACAAAGCGATAATGGATAAAGTCCATGAAAAAACGAATTCTGATTTGAAATCAACATTCCAAATCACTCGTGAAATGAGCGAGAAGATTTTCGTTATTCCGCCACACAGAACCCGTTATTTGTCTGAAATTGCCGAGAGCAACCGGAAGTATGATGTTACGGCCGTTAGCCAAGAACAAGTGGCTCAGAAATTGTACGGGATTTTTAAAACGATTGAATCGGTTACTAGAAAAATCCCTGAATTGAATAAAACAGGAATTAATGACGATTCGGTTTTGCCAAGTGCTTTAGAATCTGAAAAACCGGGTGCTGCTGAGGACAAAATATTTTTAAATCTTTTACTAAATCAATTTGATAAAATAAAAATGGATTTGGATCCATACAACTGGGAAATCATTTTGACTTGGGACGAGAAAGTAAACAAGTACAAGAATCCGGTGTATACGTTCAAAGTTCGGGATAGAGAAATCAAAATGGCCACGCACACGGAGTCCCTTTCACATTCTCAAATTCCGAAAATTGCATTGCCAAAGTACAAAGCTTGGGGTGATATTTTACGTTGGTGTTTGCAGGAAAACGTTCCTGGAGAATTTCCCTTTACCGCAGGTTTATATCCTTTTAAACGTGAAGGAGAAGATCCATCTCGTATGTTTGCCGGAGAAGGCGGACCGGAAAGAACGAACAAACGTTTTCATTATGTAAGTGCGGGATTACCGGCAAAACGATTATCAACGGCTTTTGACAGTGTGACTTTATACGGAAACGATCCACATGTACGCCCTGATATTTATGGAAAAATAGGTAATGCCGGAGTTTCTATTTGTTGTTTGGATGATGCTAAGAAATTATATTCTGGTTTTGATTTGGTTCATGCAATGACTTCGGTGAGTATGACTATTAATGGACCGGCACCTATGTTATTAGGGTTTTTCATGAATGCAGCGATTGACCAACAATGTGAGTTTTACATCAAAGAAAATGGCCTTGAAAAAGAAGTTGAGGTAAAAATCAACAAAATATATGCAGCAAAAGGAGTTGAAAGACCGCATTATCAAGGGGATTTGCCCCAAGGGAATAACGGTTTAGGGTTGCTGCTTTTGGGTGTAACCGGAGATCAGGTTTTACCTTTGGAAGTGTATAACGAAATAAAAGCAAGAACGTTATCTCAAGTTCGTGGAACCGTTCAGGCCGATATTCTTAAAGAAGATCAAGCGCAAAATACCTGTATTTTCTCTACTGAATTTGCGTTGCGATTAATGGGTGACGTACAGGAATATTTTATTACTAAGAATGTAAGGAACTTTTATTCGGTTTCTATTTCAGGGTATCATATTGCCGAAGCGGGAGCAAATCCAATTACACAATTGGCTTTCACGCTCTCTAATGGGTTCACGTATGTAGAATATTATTTGAGTCGTGGTATGAATATCAATGATTTTGGACCCAACTTATCGTTTTTCTTTTCGAATGGTGTAGATCCTGAATATGCCGTTATCGGTCGTGTGGCACGTAAAATTTGGGCGAAAGCCATGAAAAATAAATATGGCGCTAACGAGCGTGCGCAAATGTTGAAATACCACATTCAGACTTCGGGACGTTCTTTGCACGCACAGGAAATAGATTTCAATGATATTCGTACTACTTTGCAAGCGTTGTATGCCATTTATGACAATTGTAATTCCTTGCATACCAATGCGTATGATGAAGCAATTACAACACCTACAGAAGAATCTGTGCGTCGTGCGATGGCAATTCAGTTGATTATCAATAAAGAATTAGGACTGGCCAAAAATGAAAATCCAATTCAAGGTGCTTTCATTATTGAAGAGCTAACGGATTTAGTCGAAGCGGCAGTTTTATTAGAATTTGACCGAATTACAGAACGTGGTGGCGTGCTTGGAGCTATGGAAACCATGTACCAAAGAAGTAAAATTCAAGAAGAAAGTTTGTATTATGAGACTTTGAAACATACAGGTGAATTTCCTATCATTGGTGTGAATACGTTTTTGAGTTCCAAAGGTTCTCCAACAGTAATCCCCGCCGAAGTAATTCGCGCCACAGAGGAAGAAAAACAATACCAAATTGATATGTTGAACCATTTGCATCAATCCAATCAGGATGTAGTGAAGGATCATTTAAATACGCTTCAGGAAGCAGCCATTAAAAACGAAAATTTATTCGAGTATTTAATGGAAGCGACCAAGGTTTGTTCCTTGGGACAAATAACAGCTGCTTTATTTGAAGTAGGTGGACAATACAGAAGAAATATGTAAGCAGAGAACCACTTTTTGCATCGCAAAAAGTGTGTGAATCGCTTATCCCGCTTTTGGGCGGGATCTAAGGTAATCAGTATTGAATTGCATCGCAAAAAGTGTGTGAATCGCTTATCCCGCTTTTGGGCGGGCATGATCTATTTTTTTTTTAAGACCTTACAGTAATGAGAGGTCTTTTTTTGTTCATGTAATTATTGCGACTTTATTACATTTATTCTAAAGTAGCTGTTGGGTGTAATCCAATGCGTTTAATTTTTTAACCACATAGAAACATAGATTTTAAAATTATGTAAGTCGTTTCACTTTTTTGGAGAAAATCATAGCTATATGAAGCCAAAAATTGGGCTGTCCAACTCTTTTTTTCTATGTTTCTATGTGGTTCATTTTTTTTAGTTAAGATTAATTGAAATTTTCATTAATTACACCCAACGAGTTAAAGTACTATATTTACATTTTACCTTAAAACCGAATAGTATGAAAAAACTTCAAATTGTATTCTTATTTTTTCTTCTTGGTCATACTGTAGTTTCTTATGCAGCAAAAGCCGATACATTGCAAATTCCTAGTATGGCAATGAATAAAACGTATAAAGCTGCGGTAGTATTACCAAGTTCGTATGCAAAAAGCAAGATTAATTATCCCGTGCTTTATCTGTTGCATGGCGCTTATGGTCATTTTAATGATTGGTTGTCTAAAACTCCGGATAAGAATTTATTGCACAATTTAGCAGATCAGTATAATATCATAATCGTAATGCCGGAAGGAGAAACATTCAGTTTTTATCTGGATAGCCCTGTGAATAAGGGAAGTCAGTTTGAAACGTATATTACAAAAGAAGTAATTCAGAAAGTAGACAACACTTATCGGACAATAAACAACAGAAAAGGACGTGTAATTACGGGACTTTCTATGGGAGGTCACGGAGCATTGTATCTTTCGACAAGACATCCAGAACTATTTTGTGCAGCAGGAAGTATGAGCGGCGCTGTTGATATGGGAAGCATGATTAATCCGGAATCTAAGGAAAGAGTTACTAAATTAATGGAACCTGTTTTTGGGATTGAAGGAGCGCCACAGGAAGTATATGCCTCCAGTGCAGTTTTGAATATGGTGGATAAAATAAAAAGTAACAAACTGGAATTGATTATAGATTGCGGTGTAGATGATTTTTTGATTGAATCCAATAGAGAATTACACCGAAGGCTTGTTTATAATAAAGTTGCTCACGATTATACGGAACGGCCAGGAGCGCATACGTGGGAATATTGGGAAAATGCGTTACCTTCTCATGTGTTGTTTTTTAGCAAAATTTTAAACAATAATGGCGTGGCTGTTGTGGAGAAATAATAACCGAATAGTAATAAAATTTTAAAAAAGCCTTTCATCTGAGAGGCTTTTTTAGTTTCTTTTAAGCCCAGGATTATTAGGTATAATTTAAGTTTTTTTTCCATAATTGAAAAGCACTTTTTTTTGAAAATAAAGTTTGGCACAATTCATGAATAGAGTTTTTTAATATAAATTATAAAACGATAACGAATGAAAAAAATTACCTTATTTTTAGTTTTCATCGGGATGATGACTCTACAAAGTTGTGAAGTGACAGAACTATATGATACCGTTGATAACGGTCCTCGAACTGAAGTGTATGAAGTTACAACTTCGTTCAACTCCAATAATAATTATAGCAGCTTGGTTGTATTTGATCCGCCAATTTATTCTTCGGATTCTGTTTTAGTATACCATTTGTATGATACGGTAAATGGAGCAGATATTTGGAAATTAATGCCTCAAACGTATTATCTGAATAATGGTGGTGAATTAGATTTTAATTTTGATTATTCCAGGTTTGATGTTAAAATTTTTCTTGCGGCTAATTTCAATCTGAATACTTTAGATTCCAGTTGGACACAAAATCAAACTTTTAGAATAGTAATTGTACCAGCAAATTTTGCCTCTACAATAAACAAAAATAATATGGATGCAGTTATGTCCTCATTGAAGGTTAGTAAAAGTGAAATTCAAAAAATAAATTTATAATTTCAGAGAAGTCAAAAAAAAAGGAAATCGAAAGATTTCCTTTTTTTATAGACCTTAAAATTAGGAGACAAACTCTTTGCTGTTTTTTCTAAGTGAAACTACAATTCCCACTATAAGAGCCACCGCTATAAAAGCCAGTGACATCCATTCCGGAATTTCATAATTGTATTTTTTTAGTATGTCATGGGTTAACATTTTCACACCAACAAAACTTAAAATAGCAATTAGACTGTATTCCAGATAACTAAATTTAGCTAACATATTAGCCAGAAAGAAATACATGGATCGCAATCCTAGAATGGCAAAAATATTAGAACTGAAAACTAAAAAGGGGTCATTAGTAATGGCTAAAATAGCAGGAACACTATCAATGGCAAAAACCACATCCATGACTTCAATAACCACAAGAGCTACAAATAGAGGGGTTGCGGCAGTAATGTGTCTTCTTTTGACAAAGAAATGCTCCTCATCCATATGATTAGATATGGGCATTATTTTTTTTAGGCTTTTATAGACGAATGATTTTTTAGGTTCAAATTTTTCATTTTCATTTCCAAACAACATTTTCATGGCAGTATAGATCAGGAAAGCACCAAAAATATACGTCATCCAAGAAAATTTATTGATTAGCATAACGCCAAAAAAGATCATTAGGCCTCTAAAGAATATTGCCCCTAATATTCCCCAAAATAAAACACGATGCTGGTATTGTGGCGGAATTTTAAAAGCAGAAAAGATTATGGCTATGACAAAGATGTTGTCAATGCTTAATGATAATTCAATTAAATATCCGGTAATGAACTTTATGGATGCTGTTGTGGGAGTTAATTGATCCGGATTTGCGATATAATTATTGTTGTAGAGCCAATAAATAACGCCGGAAAACAGGAATGATAAAGTAACCCATATTGCAGTCCACTTACCCGCTTCTTTTGAACTTATAATATGTGGCGTTTTGTTGAAAACACCTAAATCAAGAGCCAAGAAAATCATTACGGCTACTAAGAAAGAAATCCAGACAATCATATATCATATATTTAAAAAGTTGCACAAAGATACTTTTAGATTGTTTAACTTCAATAAATATTTAATCGAAAGTTTGGTGTTGTTTGTGATTGTCTATGTTTATTTTATTTTATGAAAATATCAGTAAAAATAAATAGGGGTGTTTAAATTGCTAAGTTGTTATTATAATTAATATTTTTTGTTAATTTGATAAATTTGACGTGGTTACCCATAAAAAACAGAGGTAATATTTTATAAAAGTAATTATTAAATTATATTTGCATCAAAATAATAGGGGGTTTAATTAATTAAAACAAAATTGTATGTCATCATTACGTTTTCAAGCTTTGAAAGAAGCATCAAACAGAGTTCCAGTAAAATTTGAAGAGACTGATAGAAAATCAACTATTTTTGGTTCAAATGTCTTTAATGACAAAGCAATGAAACAGTTTTTAACTTCAGATGCTTTTAAAGGAGTGCGCGATGCAGTTCAACATGGAACTAAAATAGACAGAAAATTAGCGGATTATATCGCAATGGGAATGAAAGAGTGGGCCTTGGCTAAAGGGGTGACTCATTATACACACTGGTTTCAGCCACTTACAGGAACAACCGCTGAAAAACATGATGCTTTCTTTGAAACTTCGTATGATGGCAGTGATCCAGTAGAGAAATTTGGTGGCGCTCAATTAGTACAACAAGAACCGGATGCATCTAGTTTTCCAAATGGTGGAATCAGAAATACATTTGAAGCTAGAGGGTATACAGCTTGGGATCCAACATCTCCAGCATTTATTTTTGGAACTACTTTGTGTATTCCAACGGTTTTTATTTCCTATACGGGGGAAGCTTTAGACTATAAAACACCTTTGTTGAGAGCTTTGACCGCTATGGATGACGCTGCTACCGAAGTATGTAAATATTTTGATAAAAATGTAAAAAAGGTAACTGCAACTTTAGGTTGGGAACAAGAATATTTCTTAATTGATAGATCTTTAGCAAATTCGCGTCCTGATCTTATGATGACCGGTAGGACTTTGTTAGGACATACATCGGCTAAGGGGCAACAATTAGATGACCATTATTTTGGGTCTATACCTACTCGTGCCTTAATGTATATGAGAGACTTGGAACAAGAATGCATGTTGTTAGGAATTCCTGTGAAAACACGTCATAATGAAGTAGCACCAAATCAATTTGAATTGGCTCCTATTTTTGAAGAAACAAATCTTGCTGTTGATCATAACTGCTTGTTGATGGATGTGATGCAAAAAGTAGGAGAACGCCATGATTTGAAAGTGTTGTTTCATGAAAAACCTTTCAAAGGAGTGAACGGTTCCGGAAAGCATAATAACTGGTCCTTGGCAACAGATACAGGAGTGAATTTATTGAGCCCTAGTAAAACTCCAATGAGTAATTTACAGTTTCTGACTTTCTTTATCAATACAATAAAAGCAGTAAATGATTACGAGTCTTTATTAAGAGGTGCAATTGCTACTGCAAGTAATGATCATAGACTAGGGGCAAATGAAGCACCACCAGCAATTATATCCGTATTTATTGGGGCGCAGTTGACTAAAGTTCTAGCAGAATTAGAAGGTGTAACTGCAGGGAAACTATCTCCAGAAGAAAAAACAGACTTAAAACTAAATGTAGTAGGGAAAATTCCAGATGTTCTTTTGGACAATACAGATAGAAATAGAACATCACCATTCGCTTTTACAGGAAATAAGTTTGAGTTCAGAGCAGTAGGATCATCAGCTAACTGTTCTAATTCAATGACGACTTTGAATACTATTGTAGCAAAACAATTAAAAGATTTCAAAATTGAAGTAGATGCGCTGATAGAATCTAAAGACATGAAAAAAGATGATGCTATTTTCAATGTTTTGAGAGAGTACATCAAAGTTTCTAAGAAAATCCTTTTTGAAGGAGACGGATATAGTGAAGCATGGGAAATTGAAGCAGGTAAAAGAGGGTTAAGTAACTTTAAAACAACTCCTGAAGCACTAAAAGCAAGAGCTTCTAAGCAAGCTTTAGATTTGTTTTCTGAAATGGGTATCATGAATCATATTGAAGTGGAGGCACGTTATGAAATAGAATTAGAGGAGTATACTAAGAAAATTCAAATTGAAGGTAGAGTTTTAGGTGATCTTTCTCAAAACCATGTTATTCCAACAGCCATTCGCTACCAAAACACTTTGATTGAAAATGTGAAGGGACTAAAAGAGATTTTTGGTGCTGATTTTGAAAAAATTGCAAAAGAACAAATCATTTTAATCAAAGAAATTTCCGGACATATTGAGGGGATCAATTCTAAAGTTCATGAAATGACCGAAGCTAGAAAGAAAGCCAATGCAATTACTGATGCACATGAAATGGCTCTAGCTTATTGTGATAAAGTAAAACCATTTTTTGAAGAAATTAGAAGCCATTGTGATAAACTGGAGCTGTTAGTGGATGATGAGATTTGGACACTAACAAAATACAGAGAATTGTTATTTACGAAGTAATCTACTTATTAACACATCGAGTGTCATTATAAGTCAAATAATATCTGGATTTACCGGTGCTCTAGGGTAGTATTATTTTTTGACGCATGCATGCTTGATTGGGAGTAATTTATTGCGCCATTGAAATTTAATAAAAATGTCTATCTGTTTCAGGTAGACATTTTTTTGATGTTTTGCACCTTGAAAGGCTAAATTGAAGGGTGTAAACAAATATTCTTAGTATGACAATTTTAGCAAGAAACACTTCTGATGACTCGATAGGCAAAACCCAAAAAAATAATTACCTTTGCCGCACAACTACCTGCATAAAAGCAGACTTCACAACTAGACTACATGAGTTCAGATACTTCAAAAAGATATGCGCTTCGCGGTGTTTCGGCATCCAAAGAAGATGTTCATAATGCGATAAAAAATATTGATAAAGGATTATATCCACAAGCTTTCTGTAAAATTGTCCCTGATTATTTAACTCAAGACGAAGAATATTGTCTGATCATGCATGCTGACGGAGCGGGAACTAAATCCTCTTTGGCCTACATGTATTGGAAAGAAACAGGCGATATTTCTGTTTGGAAAGGCATTGCCCAAGATGCTTTAATCATGAATATTGACGATTTATTGTGCGTGGGTGCAACGGATAATATTCTGCTTTCATCAACCATTGGAAGAAATAAAAATTTGATTACCGCTGAAGTAATTTCAGCAATTATTAACGGAACCGAAGAACTGATTAAAGAACTGGAATCTTTTGGGGTGACCATTCATTCAACAGGTGGAGAAACTGCTGATGTAGGCGATATTGTTCGAACTATAATTGTAGATTCAACAGTAACTGCTCGTATGAAACGCAGCAAAGTAATTGATAATGCTAATATTAAAGCCGGTGATGTAATTGTAGGATTGGCTTCTTTTGGCCAGGCTACCTACGAGAAAAACTATAATGGCGGAATGGGAAGCAACGGGTTAACATCGGCGCGTCATGATGTTTTCGGGAAATATTTGGCAACCAAATATCCGGAGAGTTTCGATGCTTTAGTTCCTGAAGAATTAATCTATTCTGGACAAGTAAAATTGACAGACGCCGTTGAAAATTCACCAATCGATGCCGGACAATTAGTGCTTTCGCCAACCAGAACGTATGCACCAATCATTAAGAAAATTTTAGACCAATATTCTTCCAATCAAATTCACGGAATGGTGCATTGCAGTGGAGGAGCCCAAACTAAAATTTTACACTTTGTAGAAAACCTACACATTATAAAAGACAATTTATTTCCAGTTCCGCCATTATTTCAGTTAATTCAAGAACAATCTAAAACGGATTGGAAAGAAATGTACCAAGTTTTCAATTGCGGTCACCGTATGGAAATTTATGTTCCGGAAGCTGTTGCACAAGACATTATTGCGATTTCAAAATCATTTAATGTTGATGCGCAAATCGTAGGTAGAGTAGAAGCTGCTACTTCAAAAAAACTGACTATTACCAGTGAATACGGAACTTTTGAATATTAAAAAGCTTCAATTGAAGTTCATTTTTCAATCTTTCAATTCTTTAATCTTTTAATTTTTTATCTATGTACGAATTGGTTTTTTGGAAATATCTGGAGGGAATTTATCTCAACCATCACGAAGTTTATGAAGCTGTTTCAGAAGAACAAGCTGAAATTGAAGGTCTTGAAGAACTTCCGGTACAAGTCATTTTGAACAGAATTGCTTCTGTATTCTCCAAATGGGAAAAAGTAGACGAGAACAGTTGGAAAAATAACTATGGTGCAGGTGCTTTTCATATCAGGATGACGCCCCAAAGTGTAAAAATTGATTGTTATGGCACTGAAGGAAAAACAATGGATACTTTAGTGAATATAATGGATGAATTCAAATGTTCGCTGTATGATCCCCAAGTTCCGGAGCGATATGATGAAATGAGTGAATAAAATTTTCACATCTATCGCGGCTATGAGAATCAGTGATGTAAGTAAGTCGAAAGTTTAAAAGTCGTAAAGTCAAAAGAATTAACTTTAAGTAAAACAGCTTTAAATCATATTGTTACATGATTTTATCCTGATTTTAAAATACGACATTATACCATGGTTATTACTTATAACCCAAATTAGTTTTAAATCAGCTTATTTACCGCTGGTGTATTCAGAAGAATTGGTGTTCCATAACCAATTTTCTTCAGCTTTTTTAACTGCGTTTCAGCATCACCTACCACTAAATAGATCATTTTATCAGCATTCAAATACTTTTCTGAAAGCTTTTTTATGGAGCCAATAGTAATTTTGTTTGGTATTAATAACCAAATCTTTGACCTATCCCTCCACAGTGGTTTACTTGTAATGGTTGTCTGTTTCTGTAAAAAAAAATTAGAAAATTCTATTTTAGTTAATATGGATCATTACTTAGTTTTTTCCTTCAAGGTTAAATAGAGGAATGGTATAGGATCAGAATTAAATTTGGCTGACAAAATCTAAAAAAACTTTTTTGTGAAGTTCTAAATCCATGGTAGGAGAAAGTGCTACACGTACGATGTAATCTTTGTCACCCTCTTTAGTAGTCCCTTGAGTTGATGTTGCCGGAATAGTCCAGTAACATCCTTTTAACTGCCCATAACTCACACAAAACTTGCTTTCATTAGGTATTTCTCTAATCATTAAATTTATTAACCTAAGATTTAACTCTCTTTTATGAGCTTCTTTTTCTTCCGTTGTGTTCCCTTTACTGGGAAGGTCTAATGAAAACACAGAGGGGGTAAATCCTTGGTCTGCCAATGCTGACGAAACAAAATTAATTTTCGCCGCTGGTAAAGTTTTTTTTATGAAGTTTACAAATTCATGTGTATTATGATATGCATCCTTTATTCTTTGATTCATAGAAGGCAATTGTTTTGCCAAAATCTCCATTTGAAGATTGGTAGCCTCATTATCGCAAAGTTTTAGATGAAATTCTATTTTTTTCATCAACCCTTCCGTTTTTTTATTTCCCACACAATAGCCCGCAGTACATTGCCCGCCACTTGGAAATTTAGATCCGCTTACATATGAAATGGTCCTAATTGGTGATAATATATCCTCTTCACCTAAAAAGTGTACATTTGGACAAAAGGTTTGATCTAAAACAAAAATAGGATCTGTAGCAATTTTACCAGTTGCAGTTTTTCGCTGTTTACTCAAAGTAGCGCTTAATTTGAAAAGATCCGGAACTTCAACTCTGGGATTTGTTGGAATTTCAGCAATTATGATTGGAATAGCATCCTCGTCAGCAATTTTATCTAAAAGAAGCGCAATACTTTCAACCATATCTTTACCACCGTCAACCAGTAAATCCAGTATTTCAACAGAGTCAATGCAAGCAGCAACTCGTCTGGCTTGGTCGTTTGTACCACCGTAACAATTGGGGGGAACAATAATTTTGATCGCCTTTCCTTTATGGTTTTCCTTCGCATCATGAATTAATCCCATGACAACCGCATATTGAATTGATAGTCCACTGGAAGCAATTAGTGCTTTTGTCTTGCTTCCGGTAATGGTCGCAATCGAATCTAAAACCATTGCTTTGTTTGTCTCGATAGTATTCTCTTTTGGTTCTAAAGAAGATTGTGCTGTCAGAATTTTCAACATAGCAAGACAATTGGCTGGCGTCATTGCAATGGTCTCTCTTCTTCTGACATGCTGAATTTCGGGGATATAACTTTCGTTTTGGTCTCCATTTACAACTAAAATACTTCCAAAGTCAGAATGAACATTGATAAAAAAGTCAATGTTTTTGGTAAAATCAAAAGTGCTAATTTCATCTTGCTGCGTAATGAAAATGGTACTCCCGTCAAACTTGGAAATGGCTGTTTCTTTTTCAATCTTCTTTAAATCAAATGTATAGCCATAAATGTGCTGAAGTACTTCAACATCAAAAAATTCTGGTAATTCACCAGTGTAAATAATTTGAGTGTTTTTGCCAGCTAATAAATTTTTCCTTAGTACTGCCAAAATCGGAGTCGTCTTTGAGGAAAAACTAATTACATTTTCTGGTTTTAAATGATGTAAGTGGGCAATCACCCATTCTAATATACAAGATAATGGATGCCCTAATCGAATATAGTCATAAGCAGTGGGTAACTCTTCTAATGCCTTTGATTCAGAATTATTGCTATTAAATAAAATTTCAAACTGTTCTAAGAATTGAGTTTTCGCCAATTTTTCGTCATAAATATCTAGTCTGTGAGTTGTTAGATTCAACCAGCCAGTTGGCTTATTTTCTAACACGTCTTTAATATAACGTAATATTTTATTGTCTTTCATAATTTCCACCTTTAGATAAGATGGTAATATACAGTAATTAGATTTATTTAAAAGTGTTACAAGAGGTTTTATTATTACAGATCTGTTGTCAGTGTTGTGAAAGTGTCAGGAATAAATCCTCTAGGAATGCTCTTTTTGGTTAGTCAGTAAATAAATATATGGCATAGAAACTTCAATCAGAATTCTTTAACAAAAATTATTTCGTCGGTCTTAAAAAAGATATTATTAAAAAAAAAATAGTTTACCCGTAATTAAAAAATCCCTAAACGAATGCTCGGAGTGCTTACTCGCACCGGAGTGTTTATTATAGTACGATTTGGTCTTCTCTGATAGTTGTGTCTGTTGTCGTATTGGTAATAATAAAACTGGGCATTGCTATAAAAATAATCGCTATGGTGATCGTGATTGCAATGTTGGTGATGTTCTGCGTATGCCTCTTTTTTTCCTTGAATGTAGGCGCGATAAGCTTTTTTGTTGTTTTTCTTTAATTGTTTTTCGTATTTTTTTTGTTCTTTCCAAAAAGCTTTGTCTTCGCTGTTGTTTTGAGCAGTAAACTCCTGCTCATATTTTGCATCCTCTGCAGCGCGTTGTTGGTAATAAGTTACCGTAGCTTGTTTTGTGTTTTTTTTTGGTTCATCGGTACTATTGGCTTCTTGCGCATTTATATTTATGGCAAAACCAATAGTGATGAAAATGAGTAAGGCTTTAAATGTGTTCATAATTTTTATTTCAGTGATTATTGAGTGCTTCTTTATTGATAGCATTCTCAAGTAAGACAACTCTAAAGCAATTTACCCTACCAAGGGGTCATAATGTTTGTGACCCAACATACGTTGTATTTCTAATGCCGAAAAACTCTTTTGTGACAGCATCACGAGTTCAATACAGAGCATCCAATATTGGAAAAGGCAAATTAGTATTCTCCATAACGGTGCCTGAACGAAGACTGACACGACTACCGCATTTTTTGCATTGAAATTTTAAATCTGCCTTACGAAAGTAATGTTCGGTGTGTTGACACTTTTTACATACAATTCCCATTTCAAGTAGTTTAGCTTTGAATCCCTTATTACGTGTGGCTTAATCAGGGTATTTCTCTGAAAATTCAGGTAGGTTCATAGCTTGTATTTAATAGGTTGATGACTCAAAAACAAGCTATTTTTAGCATTGGTACTCATATTAAATTAATGCCTTTCAGCAAAGCTATTACAAATTAGATTCTCTAGAAACCAAATTCAGGGTTACAAGAACTAAATAAGCGACCTGAGCAATCGGTGCTTATTTTGAAAACGAACATTGTAGCTTGTATAATTACTAAGCTGGTTTTGTATAAACAATAAAAAACAGTAGTTTAGCTAATAATTTTTTATTTATAAAATCCGTAATCTGCAAACCTAACAAATATGTCACAAGAAACTACTTCTGGAAGCCTAAAAAAAGGAAAAGTTGTGAATGTCATTCCGTTAAAAACAGCCCAAAGATGGGCAAAACGATGGTCTAAACGAGAAGGAAATTATAACAAACACCATCATTTAAATGCTTTTTTGATCCCTAAAATTGATTTAGTAGAAGTCCTCAAAGAAGGGGTCGATGCAGTGAGAGCATACATAGGAGTTGATGATGATGGAGTAGAAAAATTAATGATTGTGGGAACAAAATATGATCCCCTAACTCAAATTTATGTTGATATGATCACTCAAGACAATGGTGACGCTGGTGCAACGGAAGATGATATTTATGATTTTACGTCTCCTTGTCCATCTACTTGTGATCCTGAAACTCTAATGCTACAATAGATGTTAAATGTATTTATATATGTAGGTCTCTTGGTTTTATTTTTGAATTTTGTTTTATTTATCCGGTGCTTTTCTCTTCAGGATAAAGTCTTTAAGATTTTTACAGGATATTTAGGGTTGGTTTTAGTTATCCAAATAATTTCGAATGTCTTGGCAAGAGTTAATATTAATAACCTTTATTTGTCTCATTTTTATTTTGTGGGTCAGTTTATAATACTCAGTTTTTTTTACAAAGTTTTATTAAAAGAGACGTATCAAAAAAAGATTGTTACAGTGGGTTTGTATGCTGGTTTAGCAGTCATTGGAATTCAATACGTACTAGATCCGAGTTTGTTTTTTAAATTCAATTTATTCGAAATATTCATTACCTCTTTTTTAATAGTTAGCTACGCAACCCTACATCTTTACAACATATTAAATGAGAAAAAAGAGTATTATTATATCAATATGGGTATTTTACTCTATTTATTTGGAAGCACCATTTTATTTATAGTAGGAAATTTGACAAATATATTGAGACTGGAATACACAAAAATACCTTGGGTATTGAACTCAGGACTCTATATAGTCTACCAATTATTCATTTTACTAGAGTGGAAAAAAAGTTTTTCCAAAAAGTAATTAAATAAATATTTATGAAGGCAGAATTAATAAATGAAAGTGATATAATCGAAATAATTATTTATTCCTGTGTTGCTTTTCTTTTGATGGGATTCGTCTTAATCTTGTTTTTCTATTTTTCGAGAAAAAAAATTATCCAGAAAGAATTAGAAAAAAAAGATCTGGAAATCCAGTATCAAAAAGAGCTATTGAGTGCCGTAATTATTACGCAAGAAGAAGAGCGCAAGCGTATTGCCCAAGATTTACATGACGACATCAGTTCTCAGCTTAATATTGTGTCTTTGAACAGTCATTTGTTAAATACTCCAAATTTGACCAAAGATGAGGTAGGAACAATTACCGAGAATATCATCAATCTGACTGCCAAAGCGCTGGATAGTTCCAGGAAAATCGCACACGGTTTGTTACCTCCGGTTTTAGATAAATTTGGACTAGATGCAGGAGTGGGAGAATTATGCATGGAATGCAATAGTTCTCAAGTTGTCACGGTAAATTATGAAAATACAACCTTCTTTGATATTAAAGATAATATGAAGCATTTACACGTATTTAGAATCTTGCAAGAGTTGATCAATAATTCCATTCGGCACGGTAAGGCAACTGTCATATCTATTCTTTTTGAGGACAATTACGGACTCAAAAAATGCTCTTATTCTGATAATGGAATTGGTTTTGATATGAAAAATAAAGACAAGCAAAAAGGTCTTGGGATGAAAAATATTAATAGTAGAGTCGCTTTTTTAAACAGCACTATTGTCATTAATTCAGCTGTAAATAAAGGGATTACGGTCACTTTTAATTTTTAAATAATGAATGATGTTATTCAAATAATTTTAGTAGATGATGAAATTCTTTTTAGAAAAGGAATCTCTTTTTTGCTGGAACGGGAAACAAATATTGAGATTGTTTTTGAAGCCTCCAATGGGGATGAATTGATTTCCTACCTTCGCAGTACTAAAAATCATCCCGATATTATTATCATGGATCTGAAAATGCCAATTTTAAATGGAGTCGAAGCCACTAAGATCATCCATAAAGAATTCCCTGAAATAAAAATTATAGCGCTAACCAGCTATGATTCTAAATCTTTTGTGGCGAATATGATTGATGTTGGTGCTGTTTCCTATGTGATAAAAAATGCGACACCACAAGAATTGCTTACAACCGTAAATGAAGTGGCTTTAAAAGGATTTTACTATACGGAATATGTCATGAAAATTATTCAAACCAATATTTTGAACACTAGAAAAACGAAAAGTAACTTTGATAGTGGATTTTTGAGTGTACGTGAATTGGAAGTACTCAAACTTATTTGCTATCAAAAAAGCACCTTAGAAATTGCAGAGCAACTTTTTATAAGTCCAAGAACGGTGGAAGGACATCGAAATAACTTGTTGCTTAAAACAGAATCCAGGAATATTGCAGGATTGGTTGTGTATGCGGTTCAAAATGAAATTATGCCGTTTGAAGATTAATCAGAACCCATTTGTACTAAAAGCAATGCTGGATGCACTTTTTTTTGCAAAAAAAGAGAAGATTTTTTTAAAATTTTAAACAACTTAAATTCAGGTTTTAAGATAAGGGATTCCTTTAACAAATGCCAATGGACTAAGAAATATGGTGCTTTTTTTCGATTCTGTTATACGGCTTGAACTTTAACGAATATCCTTTGAAATCTTTTTTAAAAATAGTTTTCAGCATTTTTTTTATGGATTGTATTCCGCCAAAATCCCGTAAATAGGTAAACAGAAATTGCGATACGATCATTTTTTTTGATTCATGGTCAAATTCAGTTTCAAATTTGATAAAATCAGTGGTGACAGTAGCAAGCTGTGATTCAATTTCATCACAATTAAAATAATCAAACGGATCAGGATTTAAATTTGTAGTTCTTAACGCAAAGTGAATTCGGTAGTCTAGTTTACTGACGGCTAAGGTTTTTATAAAACCAGAATAAAATGGATTGGTTACATATCCTAATCCTATTTTGAATTTATTTTTTCTTAAAATACCATGTTCAATATCATTTAACGAGAATATGGAACGTGCAATCTTTATCCTTTTAAGACGATACATAGTGTCGTCTTGTTTTGTTTCGTTTAGAATAATGAGATAAAAAGCATTATAGATATTAATCCAAAAAGTTTTTTTTAAAGCATCAGTGTCCAGACTCTTTTCGATTTTTGTATGTCTGATATAATAAAGTTGTCTTCTGAGGGAAGTCGTATCTTTTCCTAATTTTGCAGTTGATAGGATTTCTTCTGATAACGCGGCATAATAATTTTTTGAAACAATTGGTTGTGGTGTTTTTTGGTCTCGATTTAGCATTACAGAAGAAAATAATTAAAACATAAAGTGTAAAAAACAACAATAAGTCCTACTAACAAAGAAAATCCAATTTTTTTAAAAATAGTTTTAAAATTAAAATGGTTATTGTTTTCCTTTGAATTTAGTACTAAATTTTTCATTTAATGTAGATTAGGTTATAGTTACAAATTTATAGATACTAATTCGTCTGGCTATAGGTGTTTTTACGTGGTTTTATTTAAATTAGATTGGTGCATTCATTTTAAAGTTAAATTATTCTCATTTGAACGGCTTCCTTTCTATCTTTGAAATA
Source organism: Flavobacterium bomense (assembly GCF_003970355.1). Classification (NCBI taxonomy): domain Bacteria; kingdom Pseudomonadati; phylum Bacteroidota; class Flavobacteriia; order Flavobacteriales; family Flavobacteriaceae; genus Flavobacterium; species Flavobacterium bomense. The sequence goes on from NZ_RYDJ01000005.1 coordinate 174,838, forward strand.
TAAAAAGGCAATACAATGATGTACAAGCGATTTATATATATTCTGATTTTTCTACTATCAATTTCCGCAAAAGCTTCTTTTATTTTGTTGCCAATGGATGAAACTACGCAACAAAATCACTTGAAGGCGTATGGAATTACGTTTTGGTGTTTGGAAAAAAATCACAAAGTCAGCTGGCTACTCAACTACCGTGGCGGTTCTTTTTTAGTGCCTGATGCGCAGGAAATACGCAAAGAGTGCCAGATTAGAGGAGTGAGTTTTGAAATAATCTCTGATGAGGAAGAAGTGATACTCTTAAATGAAATCTCCAGTCCGTCCCAGAATATGGAATCCGTTATTTTAGAGAAAGCACCAAAGATTGCAGTGTATACACCAAAAGGGAAACAACCGTGGGATGATGCAGTGACGCTGGTCTTGACCTATGCTGAAATTCCTTTTACAGCTATATATGATCAGGAAGTGTTGGGAGACCAATTGTTGCTTTATGACTGGTTGCACTTGCATCACGAAGATTTTACCGGGCAATACGGTAAGTTTTACGGAGCGTATAAAAATGTACCTTGGTATATTGAACAAAAGAAAGAAGCTGAAATACTGGCGACAAAATTAGGGTTTTCAAAAGTATCTGACGAAAAGGGAGCTGTGGCTAAAAAGATTAGGGACTTTGTAATAGGAGGTGGGTTTATGTTTGCAATGTGCTCCGCAACAGATAGTTTTGATATTGCTCTTGCAGCGGATGGAGTAGATATTTGCGAAGCTATGTTTGATGGGGATGTGAGTGAAGGCAATTACCAATCGAAGATGAATTATAGTAATTCTTTTGCTTTCAAAGATTTTATCTTAGAGCGAAGACCTGAACAATATGAGTTCTCTGATATTGATATGACCTCTAAACGAAGAATTCCTATGGAAAAAGATTATTTTACCTTAATGGAATTTTCGGCAAAATGGGATCCTATTCCCACTATGTTGTGTCAAAATCACACACAACTTGTCAAAGGATTTATGGGACAAACAACATCATTTGATGCGGTACTTGTAAAATCGAATGTTTTAGTCATGGGGACAGGTGAACTTAATGGCGAAGCCCGTTATATTCATGGGCAGAAGGGGAAAGGGATGTTCACTTTTTATGGGGGTCATGATCCGGAGGATTTTCAGCATCAGGTAGGCGATCCCCCTACAGTTTTGGACTTGCATGCAAATTCACCCGGATACCGTTTGATTTTGAACAATGTGTTGTTCCCTGCAGCTAAAAAGAAAAAATTAAAGACATAGAATAAAAAAACCAATCAGTACCGATTGGTTTTTTTAGCCCTGATGGTATTGGTATACCACGCTTTTTAGCGTGGATAAAACGAACAGCAGGAATAGCTCCAAATAATTTAAAATCAAAAAAAAAGCCACCTGTTACGGTAGCTTTTGTGATGTAAAAGATAAATGATTAAACGCTTCCATCTTCATTTTCCTTGTCTAAATATTCCTGAACAATATCAATTGCATTAGTCACAACATCACTTAATGCGGTGTGGATATCAATTCAAAGAAAATTCAAACCAAATAGGAACGTGATCGGATATTTTTCGAGCTTCTTTTAGTGTGCTAAAATTTTTATAAAAAGGAATAATACCGGAATTTAGAAGTGTAGTTTTAGAAGTTTTGTAATACATATTATCAAATTCAGAAGCGAGACAAATCTCTTTTTTGCATTCTTGTTTCAACGAGGTTTTTTGGTTTACTAAAATAGATTGAAATCCCATTTTTTTCAACGAATTGAAAACCGAATGTGATTGCGGACAGTTGAAGTCTCCTGCAAAAATTAAATTCAAGGTGGGATATTCATCAGGTAAAAATTTGAAATATTTAATCTCGGTTTCGGGTTGCATTTTTTTAGTAATAGCATGAAAATTCACCAGCGTGAATTGTTTGTTTTCATATTGAAAAGTGCAATAATAAGGCTCTCTCTCAATCTCTAGATGGTATTTTTTTTCGAGCCAAGCTTTTCCTATTTTCTTTACTTTGCTCGTTTTCCAAATGAAGGCATATCTTTCGGTTTTATAGGCACTGCTGCTGGTGGGGTCACTGATCACATACTCCCATTTAGCTCCTTTTCGGTTGAGTTCATCTGTTAATCGTGCTACTGCCTGTGGGCCTCCATATCCGGCAACCACTTCCTGAATGGCAATTATGTCATAATCTTTCAGCGTTTTTGCAATATAAGTAATGGTTTCTTCGGATTTCGATTTTCCAAAATTGGCTATGTTCCAGGAAAGGATTTTGGTTTGAGCGAAAGCAAAAGTGGCTAGGAAGAGGAACAGTAAGGAAAATAGGGGTTTCATTTAATTAGGAGAATATTAGTATCACTTTTTACGGATAGAATTAGAGTAGCTCAAACGTATGATAATTAAATGGAATTTGAGGAATTTTTCGAGTCTTATGGATTGTTTAATATTGTTTTCTGATGTATTTTATTTTGGTTATATCGACAAAGGAGAAATTTCATTACTTAGACTTGTTATAGGATTCTCCTTTTTTGAAATAATAATAATTGTATGTACTAGAGGCAGTATGGTACAAATAACGGGTAGTCTTGAAAGATAATTACAATTTTAATATTTGATTTTTTTTGAGATTCATATAATTTTTTTTAAAGTTTGGTATAAACAATCAAATGACCATAGTTAGGAACTAAAGCTAATTCTTTTTGTTATTTATTTTATAGTTGTAAATCCCTTTTTGGACTTCATTGATACTGTTGATAGTCTCCAGTTTTAATTTTGCCAATATTTTTTCTTCTATAATTTCACCATTTTTCAAACGAATTTTTATGCTATAGCTTTTGTGTTCATTCATTTTTAAAAAAATAAATACAATCAGAAAAAAAGTAATCAGTAAGATTAGGTCTATTTGCAGGTATAAATAGGAAAGAAAACCCAAGGATAGTAATGCCCAAATAATTATAAATGTATAAACCGGCCTCATTTTATTTACTTTAACGTGAGTCTTGTCTAACTCAGAAAATAATATTTTTTGTGTTTTATAAGTCAATATTATTCCGTTTTCAGTTACCGTTATTTTTCTGAAATTGTTATTAAAAATCATTTGTTTAATTATAATTAAATATTCTTGTCAACTTTTAGAATTTATGGTGCAACAGGTACTTTAATGACTTAGGTTTAAAGGTCATATTACAGGATTTATTTCGTATTGTAAATACTTTTACAAAGCAAATCACTTCCCTTCATAAGCCCCAACAGTTTCCAATAATTCCTTTTCAAATTGATAAATGTCATCAATTGACTGAATGTGATGTTTTATTTCGATTTTGTTTTCATTGAAAAGGCCAAGATATTTTTTAGTTCCGTTGAGATGCAACCTGCATAAAGGTTTGCGGTTGTTGTCATCAAGTAAAATCCCAAAGTAGGATTGAGTATCCCGAGGAACGATTCTGTTTACAGGAATTTTACGCCTTAGAATAGCCACGACAATTCGATAGGCTTCCAGTTCTTCGTCACTGGTAACCACTTTGCTCGCTTCTTCAATGGGTTCCGTTTTTTCTTCCTGTTGTTTTATTGTTTCTTTATTTAGTGCGGCATTCAAGCGGTCATTAATTTTTTCGTTGATAAATTGATTAAATGCTTTTTGAACTAACATTTTGAATTCTTCCATCACTTTTTCCGTAAGTCTTCCAGCATATACTTTATTAGCAAAGAGTTTTATAAAATCATTCGAGGGATTTTCCAGTTCGTCATTAATCTCTTTTTTGATTTCTTTGGTATATTTTAAAGCACTCGCATTGTTTAGAATGTGATCTACATTAAAACTTGATTTATGGAATTTAGCAATTTCAATGATCGAATTTTCTTTGAGATTGATGATGTCAAACTCCAGAAAAGGCTTCTGGTCCATTTTGTTTTTCTCGTCTAAATCGGTATAAAATTGATATTGAATGCCATTAGTTAAGAGTGCAAAACGAGTTTTTGTGACATGAAAATAGCGAAATAGTTGTGAGCTGTGCACTGAAAGGTTTTCTTTCCAGCTTTTGCATTCAACAATTAGGATGGGTTCACCGCTCTGGAAAATAGCATAGTCTACCTTTTCTCCTTTTTTTAATCCAATATCGGCAGTGAATTCAGGGACTACCTCAAGCGGATTGAAGGCATCATAGCCAAGCATGTTGATAAATGGGAGTACAAATGCGTGTTTGGTTGATTCTTCGGTTTCGATTTTGTCTTTTAACTGAATGATTTTATCCGCTAGGGATTTTAGTTGAATGGTTAATTCCATAGTATTTTGTTGCTAATTGGTTTCAAAATTACTTCCGTAAAAGATAACTTCTTTACGGTTTTCCTCATTTGGATTGTTTTTCCCGAATTTTATACGCTATATCAATAATCCGCCGATACTCGGTACAACTATTTGTATTGAAAACAACAGGATGTATTTCATAATTATAATTTTTTCCATTGATTCTTTTTTTTACGTTCCGATGTGTAAATAACTTTACCTTTTCGTTGTCTTGAAGAGCTTTTTAGCTTTTCTTGAGGTATAGCAATCCCAATTGGACTTTGTATTGGATTTGCAAGAGGTATTTGATTTTTTCTTTTTAACGAATCAGTTTGCGTATTTGTTTTTTTGTCTATAGCTGTATCCGTTTGTTTTGGTACTACTAACACATCGTCATCATATTTTCGATGTATTTGGTTGTGAAGTATTTGTCGGTGTTGAGGTTGTTTTTTTGGTTCTGATTTGCAAGATGTTAGGATGCAAAATGACAGTATAAAAAAGATGGGTTTTTTTATTTGGTTTTTGAACTCCCGATAGTTGTCCTTTGTCAAGATCCTTCCTTCGGAATATCGAGCGAATACTAAATTGGTTATTGTAAACTGGAGCATTTGTTTCATTTGATTTTTTATAAACCAAATCTAGCAACTTTTGAAATCTATTTTTTACGGGAAACCGTAAAGACATCATTTTTATTAAAATCAGGCTATGATTTGCCAATACAATGGTCAAAAAAAGAAGTGAATTTAAGCTAATATCGCATACTTAAGTAGCAAGAAAGATATATTGTCGCAATTATTAAAAAGAGTTTTTGCCACAGATTGTAAGGATTAAAAAGATTTTTAAAATTACATAACGAATTAATCTGTGCTAATCTGTGAAATCTGTGGCAAAGAAATTTAGTGCTTTATTAAAATACGACATTAAATTTTAGTCATCACTTATCTTTGGTACAACCGTAAAAAACATATCAATTCTACCGCTATGTTTTATGATTTAATCACCGTGTCAAAAATCTTTGGAGCGCTGTAAATGATCTTAGCAATTGATTGTTTTTGATGCTTTTAAATTGCAGTAATAACGTTATTGGAATATTTTTTTTAGTTTTTAATAGTCTGAAATGCGAATTAGACTAATCCTAAATCTTTAGTGATGGCTATAAGATGTACGTTATTGTTTGCTTTGAAATATATTTTAAGCCTATTGATGCGTTTTTCAAGACTACTGGTGCCACTAGGAATAATTCCGGAATTTTTAAATTCCGAAGCAATATCCTCCAGGGTTAATCCATTGGATAAAGATTTTAAAAGTAAAATATCATAGGCTTCAATTTCAAAAAGGGATTTGTTTCTTAAAGCATGGCGTACTTCCTCAGATGGATGAAGGTTCTTATTATTATAAATATTTTGTATCGTTTTCTTGAGTTCCGGAATACTGTCTCTTCCTTTTGATACATAGGCATTTATTCCTAAATTAGTATACAGTGATTTTATTCTAAAGGATTTGTCTTCTATCGAAAACACAATGGTTTTAAGTTCAGGCTGTTCTTTTTTTACGGCTTCAATGAGTTCCTCACCAGAGGATAATCGATCCTGACGGTGATCGGGTTTAAATGATAAATCACTAATCAACAAGTCATAGGGAACTTTGTCATGAAGGGCTCTTTTTATTTTTAGGAAAGCTTCATCACAGTATTTGGCATGGTGAATTTCTAAAATAGAAAGCTCTCTTAGTGCTTGAATTATTGCGATGCTTATAGTGTCTAAATCTTCGGCAACTAAAACTTTATGGAACATATGGACTAGATTATATTGGAAAAATAAAACGGACTCTAAACCCTTTGTTGGATTTACTGTCAAAATTAAGGGTTCCTTTTATGGCATGAATACGGTTTTCCACATTTTGAAGTCCATTTGTTGAAGTTAATTCTTCAAGCGTGGCTCCAATACCATTATCAGTGTAATCGACTTGTAATTTATTTTTATTTTTTTTGAAAGTTAATACAACTAAACTGCATTGGCTGTGCTTTTTCATGTTGACCAGTAACTCTTGTACCACTCGGTAAAGCGTTATTTTTTTAGTACTGTTTATAGCGTTCCACTGAATTGTATCCATTCCATTGGTTAATATATTGATTTCATTTGTTTGAAAACCGGACATCATTTCTTTTAAACTAGTTTCAAACAGTGCTCCTGCTTCAATAGTGCTGTTTTCTCTGGAAATGTTTCGTGTCCGGGAATAAATAGTGTCTAGGCTGGTTAGTAAAACTTCTTTATTTTGTGCGGTGGATAAATCTTGTGTTTCTGCAAATGCCATGGTTTGATACACATCGTTAGCTAGTTCATCATGTAGTTTTTTTGAAATTCGAATTTCAGTGGTATATGAAATTTTCACCTTTTCTCTTCGGTTTTTAGCCATAAGAAAATTTGCTGCGGAAATGCTTATTATTAAGGTGAATACGATAACAAAGGATAAAATTAGATTTCTATTTTTTTGCTTTTCTAATAAAAGTGCATTTTCTATTTTTTGTGTTTTTAGTTCTAAATTTTCATCTTTATCTTTTTTAGAATCATATTTTATTTTTGCAAATTGATTTTTTGCTTTTTGTCGGGCTTTATTGATGCTGTCATTGATGTGGAGGTGAAGAATGGAAAATTTTTTTGTTTCCTTCCCAACGCTATTTCGTATTAATAATGCGATTGCTTTCAATCGGTCATCAACATTGTTAATTTTTGTTGCTTTTTCGTAAGCTAATTGTGCATATTTATAAGATAATCCAGGATTGGATTTTTTATAGAACTCAGCAATATTAAGATAACTGGTTGTAATTCCAAAGTCATCTTTTATTTTTTTTCTAATGATTAAAGCGGTATTCAGATAGTAAAGACTTCTTGAATCACCCATTTTGAAATAGCAATAGCCCAAATTATCAAGAACCCTGGCATTATTTTCCTCATCGTTTGAAATGTTTGTATGGAGAGTTAATGGCAACAGAAGCTGCAGTGCGCTTTTGTAATCATTTTTGCCTATATACGCTACGGCAATATTATTTGTAAGGATTGTTTTTTGTGATTCATCCGGGATTTGATTGAGTGCTTTATTATAGTAGAGTATTGCATTGTCATAGTCATAAAGTCGCTCATAATTAATACCTAATATATTGTATACAGCACATTTGTAGTAGCGATTTGTTGTTTTTTGGAATAAGGAAATAGCCTCAGTAGCCGTGGTTTCACTACTCAAATAATCCCCTTGTATTTGCTGAATTACAGCCATTTTTAATAAGGAATAAATTATTTTTCCAGTATCCGTTCCTTCATTACAAGCTAATTTGGATTCGTTGTAGTAATAAAAAGCACTATCATAAACTTGGTTTTCAAAATGTTTTTCTGCACGTAAAAAATGCTGTTGGTAGTGCGGGTTGCTTTTGATTTGTGTTGCAATGTTACTTTCTTTTTTGCAAGATATAAATCCTGTAAATAAAAGGATGAGTGAAATTAAAAACGGGGAATTCAACTTTTTAAGTTTCATTCCCCGAAAATACATAAATTAATTTTAGATATGGATTTAATTCTATATTTGTATTGTTATTTTGGAGGAGGAATTTTAGTTTGTCCATTCGCACCTCCTCCTGTATCATCTGCGGATACTTGTTGTTTGTTATCTGGAGTGGTTTGTACTTCGTCATTGGTACAGGAAACCATTGCAATTCCGGCAATGATTAAACACGATACTAGTAGTATTCTTTTCATTTTTTTTGAATTAAAATTAAATATGGGTTGGTCAGTCCGATTTCGAAATCGAATTGTTATCAGGATTAGCCTACCATAAAAGATTAGCTTTTTTGGGAAGTAAGTGTGCTGAAAACAGAATAGGACCATCTATACTTCCCGAATAGACCGACCAGGCTGTTTTGTAACACTTTTTTTAAGAACTAGTTTTGTACATTTGTCTTGATTGCAATTCAAGACAGCAAAGAATTCTTAAGCAAAGGAATGAGGATAGTGCAGTTTGTTCTCAAAGGAATTCCGGTAATTCCGGTAATTCTGATAGTTTCCGACTAATGCTTATAAATACCAAAATAGGAGTATGAATAAAATTACTTTTGAGGAGTATAAACGTGCCATTAAAGCAGAATATCAAGTATCTAAAATGGATGAAGTGTCGGGAATATTATTAAATCCAACCCCTGCACAATTGCGGAATCTATGCTTGATGAAATTGGGTAATGGCCTGTCTAATGCAGATGAAAATGTATTTAAAATGTTTTTTGATGCTAAAGCGGAGGATACTTTGAGACGGGTAATTGAAAATTTTGATCTCGGAAAATTTAAACCCATTATATCCTTTCTAAAAGGACAGAAAGATTCTGATACTGCGGCTAGAATAGAATTAGCAGCCATTTTGGTAGATTTTATTCCAAGGCCTTATAATACGTATTTACTCCATGGTAAGAGTAGCGAAAGAGATGCTCAAGAAAGTGTTAAAGCGTTTCAAAAAAAGAGAATGACCGATGTTGGTATTCAATTAGTGAAACCTACTAATAATGTTCTAGCAGGAATCTCTCAATATACGCATTGGAGAAAATCAGGAATTATTCTTGCTATTTTGATGGCATTATTTTTTATGGGATATACTGTAAAAGGAATTTTTTTTCCAGAGAAGGACTGTATGAAATGGGAGGGGAATTATTATGTAGCAGTAGATTGCTTGAAAGACAATGGGCAGTTTGGAATTAGTAGTTCCATTGATGAGGAGGTAATGAAATTAAAGAAAGTAGATTGTAGTAGTACGTTGCAATTCTTTAATAAAGAGACACCTATCGTGTGGTATTGTAAGCGTGATGGAGTGATAGAACTTTTCAATATGGCAGGATTTCACCCAGTAACGGGAAAACCACTAAAGCCTATTACCAAGTACATTATCAAAAAGTATAATTTAATGCAATGATGGTGCAGAAGCAGTTAAGCTGAACCGTATGTAAACAAAAAAACCCAATCTTTCGGATTGGGTTTTTTATATAAGTAAGTAATCTAAATTGAGTTATAAAACGTTTATTTTACTTTATTAAGTACTGCTTTGAAAGCTTCTGGGTGATTCATTGCTAAATCAGCAAGCACTTTACGGTTCAATTCGATTCCGTTAGCTTTTACTTTACCCATGAATTGTGAATAAGACATTCCTTCCAATCTAGCTCCAGCGTTGATACGTTGAATCCATAATGCACGGAAATTTCTTTTGTTCACTTTTCTGTCACGGTAAGCGTAGCACATTGCTTTCTCTACCGCATTCTTAGCAACTGTCCAAACGTTTTTACGTCTACCAAAGAAACCTTTGGCTTGCTTCATTATTTTTTTTCTTCTTGCTCTTTTAGCAACTGAATTTACCGATCTTGGCATAATTTTTATTGTTTTTTGTAGCAGGCGGCTTGAATTAAATCAAAAGCGCTTAATGGCCGTACTCCAAGGTTATTTTAAATTGTTTTAACCTAAAGACTATTTAGTCAAAAGTTTTAAAGTCGAATATCCAAAGGCTTTAAGACCTTTGACTTTGCAACTTTAAGACTTATTAAATAATTCTTAATTGTTGTTTGATGCTTTTCATATCTGTTTTGTGAACTAGCGCAGAGTGTGTCAATGCTAATTTACGTTTTTTAGACTTTTTAGTCAAAATGTGACTTTTAAAAGCATGCTTTCTTTTAATCTTTCCAGAACCAGTAACTTTAAAACGTTTCTTGGCGCTAGATTTGGTTTTCATTTTAGGCATTTTTTCCTAGTGTTTTAATTTATTCGTACTTACTTATTTTTTCCTCTCCCCAGCCCTCCCAAAGGGGAGGGTGACGAGAAGTTATATTTGTTTCTCCTTTTTTTTTGTTCCCTTCCTTCGGAAGGGTTAGGGGAGGATATTACTTTTTCTTTTTAGGAGCGATGAACATGATCATTCTCTTTCCTTCCAGAACAGGCATGGCTTCTACTTTTCCAAATTCTTCAAGATCTGTTGCCAATCTCAACAATAAGATTTGACCTTGATCCTTGTATATGATTGAACGCCCTTTGAAGAAAACGAATGCTTTCAATTTGGCTCCTTCTTTCAAGAATTTTTCTGCATTCTTTCTCTTAAATTCATAATCATGTTCATCTGTTTGAGGGCCAAAACGGATTTCCTTAACGACTACTTGTGTAGATTTCGCTTTTAGGATCTTATCACGTTTCTTTTGTTCGTAAACAAATTTCTTGTAATCCATGATTTTGCACACCGGTGGTTCTGCATTTGGAGAAATCTCAACAAGATCCAATTCAAATTGATCCGCTAATCTTAGAGCTTCCGAAAGTTTAAAAACTCCTGGCTCAATGTTCTCTCCTACAAGTCTTACTTCTTGTACACCACGAATAAGACTGTTTATTCTGTGTGCATCTTTTTTTTCTACGCGAGGTTGGTAACCTCTGTTGCTTCTTATTGCTATGACTTTATAATTTAAGTTAAACTGTAAATACTTTTAATGTTTTATTGATCTCTTCATTTACAATAGAAACAAATTCGTCTATTGTAACGCTGATATTTCCCTTTCCTTCTTGTCCGTGACGACGGATAGAGATGGTTCCGTTTCTCTCTTCTTCCTCACCTACGATCAACATAAACGGGGTTTTTTGCATTTCGGCATCTCTGATTTTCTTCCCGATTGTCTCGTTTCTATTATCTATGAGGGCGCGAATTTCGTGATTTTCTAGCAAATCTAAAACTTTTTTCGCATATATTTCATATTTCTCGCTCAAAGACAATATTATAGCTTGTTCCGGCATTAACCAAAGAGGGAAATTTCCTGCAGTATGTTCTAATAAAATAGCAATAAAGCGTTCCATTGATCCAAAAGGAGCTCTGTGAATCATCACCGGTCTGTGTAATTCATTGTCAGATCCTTTGTAGGTCAAATCAAAACGTTCCGGCAGGTTATAATCTACTTGAATGGTTCCTAATTGCCATTGTCTTCCCAAAGCATCTTTTACCATGAAATCCAATTTTGGACCATAGAAAGCGGCTTCACCATATTCAACGACGGTGTTCAGCCCTTTATCTGCAGCAGCATTAATAATCGCATTTTCTGCTTTTTCCCAATTTTCATCACTACCGATATACTTATCTCTGTTTTCTTTGTCTCTCAAAGAAATCTGAGCGGTAAAGTTTTCGAATCCTAATGAACCAAATACATACAATACCAAGTCAATTACTTTCTTGAATTCTTCATCTAGTTGTTCCGGTGTACAAAAAATATGGGCGTCATCCTGTGTAAATCCTCTTACACGGGTTAATCCGTGCAATTCACCACTTTGTTCGTATCTGTAAACGGTTCCAAATTCAGCATAACGTTTTGGTAAATCTTTGTAGGACCATGGTCTTACATTATAAATTTCGCAGTGATGGGGACAGTTCATCGGTTTCAATAAAAACTCTTCACCTTCAGCAGGAGTGCTTATAGGTTGAAAACTATCAGCACCATACTTAGCATAATGTCCTGAAGTGACATACAATTCCTTCTGACCTATATGTGGCGTAATTACTTGCTCATAACCCGCTTTCTTCTGTGCTTTTTTTAAAAACTGTTCTAAACGATCTCTCAATGCAGCTCCTTTTGGCAACCATAACGGTAAGCCTGCTCCAACTTTTTGTGAAAAAGCAAATAACTCTAATTCCTTTCCTAGTTTTCTATGGTCGCGACGCTTTGCCTCTTCTAGTAATAAAAGGTATTCCGTAAGATCCTTTTGTTTAGGAAACGAAGTTCCGTAAACCCGGGTCAACTGTTTGTTTTTTTCATCACCGCGCCAGTAGGCACCGGCAACACTCATTATTTTCATCGCTTTGATGATTCCAGTATTTGGAATATGACCACCGCGGCATAAGTCAGTAAACGTATCATGATCGCAAAACGTAATCGTTCCGTCCTCAAGATTGGTTATCATTTCTGTTTTATAAACGTTGTCTTTGTATAATTCTAAAGCGGCTTTTTTAGATACAGGACGTAGCTTGAATTCATGTTTTCCTCTTGCTATTTCAAGAACACGATCCTCAATTTTCTTAAAATCCGCGTCCGTTATTTTTTGATCTTCAAAATCCACATCATAATAAAATCCATTAGATATTGCTGGTCCGAGCGTTAATTTGATTCCTGGGTACATTTCCTCCAGAACCTGTGCCATAACATGCGAAGTAGAGTGCCAGAATGCTTTTTTTCCGCCCTCGTCATTCCAGGTATACAAGATAAGACTGCCGTCTGTCGTCAAAGGAGTTGTGGTTTCAATAGTTGTACCATCAAAAGAAGCCGAAATCACATTTCTGGCAAATCCTTCACTAATGCTTTTAGCAACATCCATCGGTGTTACCCCTGAAGCAAACTCTTTAACTGACCCGTCGGGCAAAGTAATCTTAATCATTGTTTATTATTTTAAGAATGCAAATATAGCGCATTGCAGAAATACACACAATATATAAGTAAGGTTTGTTGCTATATGGGTGTAAATACAAAATCATAACGGATTATAAACGAATGAAAAGCAATCATTTATTTTGGGGAGTTGTCTGCTTTTTTAGTTCGTTTCGTTCGTTTTCTACTATATTATTGCACGCTTTTCTTTCGTAAAACAAAGGAAAAGCCTTTTCACATTTATCAAAACTCAATTACACGATTAGTTTTCTGACGGACTTTAAAAAAAAATAAAATCCTGATCTTGCGGAATAAAATCCAATTTTGAAAATGTTTAATTTGACTCTTTACCATTTACTTCTCACCCTTCACTTTGTCAATTCACATTTTAAAACGATGTATCTTTGATTCTTTAGCACCTTTAAAAAATATTTCAATAAAAATGAACATCCCAAACTCACCTTTACCCAGAATAGTTATTATAGGCGGAGGCTTTGCCGGAATTGCGTTAGCTAAAAAACTCAAAAATAAAAAAGTCCAGGTTGTCCTTTTAGATAAACACAATTACCATACTTTCCAACCACTGCTGTATCAAGTTGCTACAGGCGGTCTTGAAGCTGGCTCTATTGCTTATCCCATTCGAAAAGTCATTCAGGAATACGATGATGTTTATTTTAGACTCACTAATGTTCAGGAAATTGATGCCGAAAACAAAAAAATTATTGCTGAAATTGGAGTATTAAGCTATGATTATCTCGTGATTGCCACGGGTTCCAAAACGAATTATTTTGGCAATAAGGAAATTGAGCGCAACAGTATGGCCATGAAAACCATACCGCAATCACTCAATATTCGAAGCCTGATTCTTGAAAATTTCGAACAAGCCGTTTTAACCACAGATGCAGCCGAACAAAACAGTCTCATCAATTTTGTCCTGGTTGGGGGAGGACCAACAGGAGTAGAGCTATCAGGTGCTTTAGCTGAAATGAAAAAAGCCATTCTCCAAAAAGATTATCCGGATCTTGATATTGCTAAAATGGAAATCAATCTCATTCAAAGTGGGGATAGAATCCTGAATACTATGAGCGAAGAATCCTCTTTAGCTGCCGAAAAATTTCTGGTCAGTTTAGGCGTAAAAATCTGGAAAAACGTACGTGTTACTAATTATGATGGACGTACTATAACGACAAATTCCAATTTAACGTTTGAAACTGCCACTCTGATTTGGACAGCAGGCGTTCAAGGTGCGGTTGTTGCTGGACTGGATGCAGCAGCACTAGTTGAAAAAGCAGAACGTATACGGGTCAATGAATTCAATCAAGTGATTGGTTATGATACTATTTTTGCAGTGGGTGATATTGCTTCCATGGAATCCGAAACCTATCCGCAAGGACATCCCATGATGGCGCAACCTGCGATGCAGCAAGGGAAATTATTGGGCGAAAACTTAATAAAATTAATTGAAAATAAACCCATGGAAGCTTTTGAATATAATGATAAAGGATCTATGGCAACCATAGGAAGGAATAAAGCGGTAGTCGATTTGCCGGGATACCATTTCAGCGGTGTTTTTGCCTGGTTTGTCTGGATGTTTGTCCACTTGTTTTCACTGATTGGTTTCAAAAATAAAGCCGTCGTATTCCTGAATTGGGTCTACAACTACATTCGTTTTGATCGGGAAGGCCGTTTGATTATCAGACCCTACAAAAAGAAAAATTTTACGACATTTACCAGCGATGAAGTATAGAAAATCATGAATTTTAAAGTCTTATTTATAACTCATAACTTCTTTCCTTGTAATAATTTACCATCAAATTTATAAATTTACTATAGCCCTCGATGCCGTCTTTTTGCTGGTTTGCTTTCAGGAATTGATCATAAAAAGCATGGAATCCTTTGTCGATAATCGTGTCGTATTGCTTCCAGAAATGCTCACTTTCTTTGTAGTTTTTGATAATACCGGGATGAACAGTGTTTAATAATTGTTTAAAAACCACCTCGTCTCGGGCCTTCCAGTTGCTTAAACAATATCGCAAAGCCATGCTGTACCCCGAATATTGAATATACAAATCATCATTTTTGACCGAAGCTAAATACCCAATAAAATTGCATTCACTTTCGCTTGCAAAGCCTATTTGGTGTGCCATTTCATGATTAGTAGTCATGGGGAAACTGTACATTGGACCTAGGTAATTAACCTGTGCTTCATTGGTAAACGGATTCAAATAGCCTCCAAAACCCATGTAGGTCAAGGGCAAACTAATTAGCGATTTTTTAGTGCTTAGCTTTGAATAGGCGAAGTAAGGATGTTCCGCTTCCAGGTTTTTATATCCATTCATACTCATTTCAAAAACCTGTTCTTGAGAGTACGGAAATACCACTTTCAAGCTGTCATTTTTTGTGAGTTGGTTTTGAATGGCATTGGTTTTGGCAATTATTTTTTTGGTGAAAGCCAACAAATCAGCATCTGAATAGTCTTTTTGAATTTCCATTTTTTCAAAAAGCGGTTCACGGTAATAATTCAGTGCCCAAAGTACATGAAACAAAAAGTAAAAAACCGAAACAAAGCTCAGTATACTCAAAAGGGTGTCTTTCCAATTGGATTTCCATGTTTTTCGTTTGTTCCAAAGCCATTTGAAAACAAATAAAATAATTATGAAATAGAGACAATCGCCTATGGAAAATGGAATTTCTCCCAGAATGGTTCTCGAGAACAACGAAAGTATCGGGTAGAGACCATTGCTATACCATTCTTCTACCTGTTCCGGATAGAAGGAAATAATTTGTAAAAGTAGTATTTGGATAAATAGAAAGGAGGAAAGGAAATATTTTGTTTTCAATGGTTGAATTTTGGAAATGTAAATATAATTACAATATCAATTACTACCGTAAGGAATTTAAACTTTGTAACTTTGGGACTTGTAAATGTTAAACCTCAAACACAAATAAATGAGTCAAGAAATAAGAAGTCTGGAACCAAAAGCACTTTGGAACAAGTTTGCCGATTTGAATGCCGTGCCTCGTCCTTCTAAAAAGGAAGATCGTGTGATTACGTTCATAAAAAAATTTGGCGAAAGCCTTGGATTAGAGACTTTTGAAGACGAAATTCGCAACGTAATTATCCGAAAACCGGCAACTGCTGGTATGGAAAACCGAAAAGCTATCGTACTTCAAGGACATTTGGATATGGTGCACCAAAAAAATGCTGATACTGTTTTTGATTTTGATACCCAAGGAATCGATATGTATGTTGATGGAGATTGGGTTCGTGCTCGAGGAACAACGCTTGGTGCTGATAACGGTCTTGGAGTTGCTGCGATTATGGCAATTTTAGAAAGTACTGATATTCAGCATCCTGCAATAGAAGCTTTGTTTACTATTGACGAAGAAACAGGAATGACAGGAGCACTGAACTTAAAAGGAGGTATTCTACAAGGTCAAATTCTTTTAAATATGGATACGGAAGAAGATGATGAAATAGATATTGGTTGTGCAGGAGGAATTGATGTGACGGCCACTGCAGAGTATGATGAAGAGGCCACTCCCGAAGGTTCTGTGGGGTATACAATTACTGTAAAAGGCCTGAAAGGCGGTCACTCCGGAATGGATATTCATAAAGGGTTAGGCAATGCCAATAAAATCATGAACCGATTGTTATTTGATGGTTTTGATAATTTTGGTTTGCAAATCTCCGAAATAAAAGGAGGAAGTTTACGCAATGCAATTCCGCGTGAAAGTCAAGCTAAAGTAATTATTGCCGAGGTATATGATGAAGCTTTTGTTTTTGACATGCAGCAAATTGTAAACGAAATCAAAACGGAACTTAAAACGACAGAGCCAAATTTAGAAGTTGTTTTTGAAAAAATGGAGGCAGCTCCTGCTAGAGTAATGCCTACAATTGCTCAGTTTTATTTTGTACGATCTATGTATACGGCGCACAACGGAGTGTACAGCATGAGTGCTGATTTTGCAGATTTAGTAGAAACATCGAATAATATTGCCAAAGTAATTGTAGGTGATGGACAACTTTCAGTACAATGTTTAACACGTTCTTCTGTTGAAACGGCTAAATTTGATTTGGCCAATGCGTTGCGTTCCGCTTTTGAACTAATGGGTTGTGAAGTAGAATTTTCAGGTGC
Source organism: Flavobacterium bomense (assembly GCF_003970355.1). NCBI lineage: Bacteria > Pseudomonadati > Bacteroidota > Flavobacteriia > Flavobacteriales > Flavobacteriaceae > Flavobacterium > Flavobacterium bomense. The sequence continues at coordinate 191,677 of NZ_RYDJ01000005.1, forward strand.
ATATCCTGGTTGGACACCAAATTCAGAATCTGAAATTTTGGATGTTTTGGTGCCAATCTACGAAAAACAAAACGGTGAAAAACCAAAAGTAGTGGCGTGTCACGCAGGATTAGAATGTGGAATTCTAGGGACAAATTATCCGGATATGGATATGATTTCCTTTGGGCCAACCATTCACGGAGCGCATTCCCCTGATGAAAGAGCTAGTATTTCTTCTTCTCAGAAATTTTGGAAATTTGTTTTGGAAATTTTAGCTACTATTCCAGTCAAATAAAACAAAGTGTTCAGTAATCAGTTTTTAGTATTCAGTCTATTTGTAACTGAATACTAAAAACTGCTCACTGCTCACTAATAATTAGTCTCTTTTGGGAGTGTTTTTCTTGTCTCTTTTTTCTTCTTTCTTTTCTTTAGCCGTTTTTAAAGGCTCTTTCTTTGCGGTTTTCTTCGCGTCTTGACTTTTTGCCATAATAGGAGTATTTAGGTTTTGTTTTTAATTCTTGATGTAGGTAAATGTATATAATATTTTTGATTTGTTTGAAATATTACTTTAAAAAAGCCCCAATTTCTTTAAGAATTGAGGAATGATTTAATTTATGGAAATGGCAAAATTTCAATATAAGAGTATGTTTTATTTTATCTTTAAAACTTTATATTCTTCATAACAGCCACTGATGGCATCCATGATTTGTAGGTCGTTTGCTGTTTTTATAAACGAATCAGAGTAGTTGCAGCGTTGCAAAATTTCAGGAATTTCATTTTTGTCAATACCTAAAAGTACCGCAATAGTTTCTCTGTCGAATTTTGATTCCAAAAGATTTCGAACGGTATCATCCTTTTTTAATTCTTTTAGTTTCTTGAGTTCTTTGGGGTTGTTACCAAAGAAATTATAAAGCATATCTGCTGGATTAAAGATGGAGCCCAATACTCTTCCAAATGCATTTGGGGAATATTCACCTGCCTCGTATCCTTGTGTTAATCCGGAAATACTGTAGCGGTAATTTTCACTGATAGGAATGATTTTAGTATCTACTTCAAGATATCCGGTTAGATTAAAAGGTCTTATAACTATTTCTTCAAGAGCAATTGCTTTTTCTGTTAGCTGTATTTTGGTGCTTTTATTTTTTATCCAGTCATTAGTAACTCGTACACGAAGCGATTGGAATCCGAGACTGGTAATGTGAAGTGTGTCATTTAGTTGTACATCGATTTCAAAATGGCCTCTTGAATCGGTTGTCGCTCCTCTGACTTTATTAATATTAATGATGTTTACACTAGATAATGGTTCTCTAGTTGTGTTACTGATGATGACACCATCAACTTTCTGGGAAGGTTTCTTAACTTGCGCAAAAGCAGGTACAGATAGTACTAAAAAAAAGAAAACTACAAAATATTTCATAAACTGATTTAAGACTTTAAAAGTAATAAAACAGGATTAAATATTTTGTAGTTTCAGTATATAATTATAAGAATATTAACAATGAATGTTAGTCTCTTCTTGGTCTTCTTGGTCTTGGTGTGTCACCAAAGCTTTCAGAACGTCTTGGTGCTCTGTCAGAACCTTCTGTTCGAGGTCTGTCAGATGAAAAACCACCTTCTCTTCTTGCTCCGAAACCACCTTCTCTAGGAGCAGAATTTCTGTCGCTTCTAAATCCACCAGAACCTTCTCTTCTTGGAGCAAAACTACCTTCTCTTCTTGGAGCTGAACTTCTTTCGCCACCAGAACGACCTCCGCCAAAACTTCCGCCAGAACTTCTTCCGTTATGATCACGTCTTCCGCCACCATCGTTTTTAGAAATTTCAACATTGATTCTACGTCCTTCTAATTGAACATTGTTCAATACTTCCATTACTTTATCGGTATGTTCCGGATCTGTGTTAAAGAAAGAGAATCCTTCTTTTACATCTACTTTGAAAACGTCATCACGACCTAAGTCTAATGTTTCTTTGAGGTAATCTTTCAATGACATCCAGTCAAAGTTATCTCTAGAACCTATGTTCACAAAATATCGTGTTGCGCCACCATTGTTGTTTTCTCTCGGAGCACCATCTCTATCGTCGCGCTCACGTCTTTCAGAACCTGAAGCTTGATTAGAAATATCTCTAGTTTTCTTGTAATAATTGATAAAACGGTTAAATTCAACCGAAACCATTTTCTTGATTAATTCCTCTTTCGATAAATCTTCAAGAACGCTGTTAATTGCAGGAAGATAGTTGTCAATTTCGTGATCAACTTCTACATCTTTAATTTTATTAGCTAAGTGTAATAATTGGATTTCGCAGATTTCAATTCCAGAAGGAATCGTTTTTTCTTCGAATTTTTGTTTGATGATTCTTTCAATTGAAGAAATCTTGCGCAATTCGCTTTTAGTTACGATTACGATAGAAGTTCCTAATTTACCAGCACGGCCAGTACGACCTGAACGGTGATTGTAAGTTTCAATTTCGTCTGGTAATTGGTAATTTACTACGTGAGTAATGTTATCAACATCAATTCCACGTGCAGCAACATCAGTAGCGACAAGCATTTGGATTTGTCTTCCTCTAAAAGATTTCATTACACCATCACGTTGCGCTTGAGATAAATCTCCGTGCAATGCAGCAGCACTGTATCCGTCTTCAACTAATTTTTCAGCAACAGCTTGCGTATCTCTTTTGGTACGACAAAATACTACTGAGAAAATATCTGGATTAGCATCGGCTAAACGTTTCAAGGCTTCGTAACGATCACGAGCATTTACAAGGTAAAATTCGTGAGAAACTGTAGCAGAACCTGAATTTTTAGCTCCAACTGTAATTTCAATTGGGTCTTTCATGAATTGTTTTCCAATTCGTGCTACTTCGGCAGGCATTGTAGCTGAAAACAACCAAGTGCTTTTTTCGTCTGGCGTAGTAGAAAGGATGTTTACGATATCTTCGTAAAAACCCATGTTCAACATTTCGTCAGCTTCGTCAAGAATACAATAGTTGATTTGAGAGATGTTTACCAAACCTCTATTAATCATATCTTGCATTCTTCCTGGAGTTGCTACAATAATTTGCGCGCCTCTCTTTATGTCTCTCGCTTGATCTGTAATGCTAGCTCCACCGTAAACTGCTACCACATTAATACCTTTTTCGTATTTAGAGTAGTTTTTAATTTCGTTGGTAATCTGCAAACAAAGTTCGCGTGTTGGAGATAAAATTAATGCTTGAGTATTTCTGTTGTTGGCATCAATTTTCTGAATAACTGGAAATCCAAATGCTGCCGTTTTCCCTGTCCCTGTCTGAGCCAACGCAACCATATCTGTGTCTTTTTCCAATAATAGGGGAATCGCTTTCTCCTGTACTTCGGTCGGATTTTCAAATCCTAGATCTAAAATCGCCTTCAGTAACGATTCACTCAATCCTAATTGTTCAAATTTATTCATATGTATTTTTAAAATAGGGTGCAAAATTACTGTTTATAATTCATATAAACTAATGCTATTTTAAGATTTTACAATTTATTATAATTTGATTATCAGAATGTTATCGTTTTGTTTGAAAATTAATCGTTTTGATTTGGTGTATTTAGTGTGAAATTTTTATTTGGAATTCAAGTTTTTGTTATAAAAATAGTACAATTGAATCGTTTATTTATTCGTCTTTAGAAAACGAATCAGTTTTTGTGTTGCTTTTCCTCTATGGCTTATTTTGTTTTTTATATCTAATGATAATTCGGCAAAAGTTTCCTGATAGCCATCAGGTTGAAAGATCGGATCGTAACCAAAACCTTGATTACCAGTTTTCTTTAAGGTTATTTCACCACCAGCAATTCCGGTAAACAGATATTGTTTCCCGTTTAGATTTAGTGCTATAACTGTTTTGAATTGTGCTTTTCTATCCTCTTTATCCAAAAGGGCATCTAATAATTTAGTCATATTATCATTTGCATTGCGTTGCTCGCCTGCATATCTGGCAGAATAAACGCCGGGTGCTCCATTTAAGGAATGGACTTCGAGTCCAGTATCGTCTGCAAAACAATCGCATCCATATTTTTCAGTGATGTAATTTGCTTTCTGAATGGCATTGCCTTCAATCGTTTCGCTTGTTTCCGGTATGTCTTCAAGACAACCGATACTTTCTAAACTTACAATGGTTATGGTTTTAGGAAGCATGCTTTGTAATTCGAAAATTTTATTTTTATTGCTGGAAGCGAAAACGAGTTGCATTTTTTTAGTTTAGGTTGTCAAATATACATTTTTTAAAAACAGTGTTGTCCGGTAAAATTATTTAGATAGAATTTGAAGTTTTTTATTGGACTGCAAATGAATTAATAAATGAGACAATCCGTTCCTTGTGGGTTTGCACAAGGGATAGCAGTGGAAATCCTTTTATATTTTGTCAGGGTTTTTAATCCTGACAAGATATAAAAGATTGTAACGAATAGCCCGACCACGCTGTAACGCTAGTGAAAGCGTGGATGTGCCCAAATGCTAACTTTATTTTTTATCTACCATAGGTCTTTCGGCGCGGTTTGCCAGTTCCCAGGCGGTTACAAATGCAAACTGGGCTCTTTTAGTCAAGGCATCATATTCAATTTTGTCCGGACTATCAGTAGGTTTGTGGTAATCAGCATGGACGCCATTAAAAAAGAAAACAGAAGGCACACCGTTTTTGGCAAAATTATAATGGTCAGAACGTTCGTAAAAATGATTTGGATCTTTTGGGTCATTGAATTTGTAATCCAAAACAAGATTGGTGTATTTAGCATTTGCAAAGGTACAAATGTTATCCAGATCAGTTGATAATCGATTGGCACCAATGACGTATACGTAATTATTGCTGCTGGCGTGGGCATCATCGCGACGGCCTATCATGTCAATATTGATATTAGTTATTGTATTGGCTAATGGGAATAGAGGATTTTCAGAATAATATCGGGAGCCATGTAGACCATGTTCTTCGCCGGTAACATGGAGAAATAGGATGGAGCGTTTTGGACCATGACCTGCTTTTTTAGCTATTTGGAATGCTTGTGCAATTTCTAACAAAGCAACAGTTCCGGAACCATCATCATCAGCGCCGTTATAAATTTCTCCGTTTTTTGTCCCTACGTGGTCGTAATGGGCAGAAATGACCAAGACCTCATTTGGTTTTTCAGAACCCTCAATATAGGCCCAAATGTTTTCAGAATCCGGTAAGTTTTCATTGCGTTTTGCATTTAGGAAGGCAGCAGGAATTTTTTGGTAATAGTCGGAAGCGCCTGTAGGAAAGGGAACCGCATTTTTATTATATTGATCAATGAGGTACATCCCCGCTTTTTTTTGTCCGGCAGATCCTGTTTCACGGCCTTCCATTTCGTCTGAAGCAACAATATAAAGGTGCGTTTTAAGTTCGTCAGCTGTTATTGTATTCATGTATTTTGTAGGATCAACACGAGCAACGCTAGATTCTTGAGAAGCACAGCTGATGGTTAGAAGAATCATGAAGGATAATAAAGAGAATTTTTTCATTTTTTTTTAATGTAGGTTAATAAAGGTTTATAGGGCAAAAGGAATACTATAATAAGGACTAGAATAAAGTTAATAAAAAATAACAGGCTGCTTTTAGGAAAGAAATCAATCGAGTTTCTTCATAAGAACGGCTGTTTTAAATGTTCTAGTTTGCTAAATGTTATTGGCTGGTTTTTTTTACTATTATATTTTTTCAAAATAACGAATAGGATTTGCCATTCCTCTAATTTTAGGCACTATTTTATTCATATATATCAAGAATTTCTTTTGAAATAATTTCTGAACCTTCAAATCCCCATCTTTTTGTGCCTCTATATTCAATATCTTGAACCCATTTTTCAGGTTTAAATATTGCTCTTATTACACCTTTATATTCGGCTAAAACAAGCTCTGAATTTTCTGCTCTGTTTTGTCTAATACCCACCAACCTCTAGTTGCTTCGTAAATATTGGGTCTGTCATAAACTGGATTTTCACTTTTCTTTTTTCGTTTATTATCGTATGTTTTATTTATATTAATTACTAAAACTGTATGTTCAATATTTTCTTTTTTTAATTCTTCACAATTGTAAAGTATTTCACATTCATTAACAGTTTTAATTCCTTGGTTAAATGAATTATGTCTAGCGACGATATTTGAAATTTTAGCAATTTCTGCAAAATCCCTAAAGGTCAAAAAATCAATTAAAACAGATTCAACTATTAGAGCTTCATTTTCTTCTAATCCGTGTCTAATTATAAAGTGTTTTACTTTTAAATTTTCTATTTTAATTGCTCTGATAATTTCTAATTTTTCAGTTTCGCTTGGATTAAATATTGCTTCATTAATATGAGAAAAAACACGATTTCCATAACCTTTTCCAACATAGAATATTTTGTTATCTCTTGGGTCAATTAGAATATAAACATAAGATTTTAATTCTTCTTGTGTCTTTTGTGAAAATTGTTCAGTCATAATTCGTTATTTTTCTCCGATTTTAGGTATACTTGACACATAACGTCAATTCTCCTGAAGGATCGGGATAAAAACCTCTAAACGAACTGTATTTTGTTAATCATTGAGTAAATATATGTTATTTAAACTACAATTAAAATTCGTTCTGGTAAAAGTCGCTTATGATTATTAAAATAAAACAGTCCGTAAAAAGGGTTGAAAATTGCTCTTAACATCACAAAACATAAAGTGATCCTTTTAGGAAATGGCAATGAATACTAACAAATCCGGCAGGATTCATGGTATTTGCTAAGCAACCTTTTGGCGGTTCAAGTCAGGTGGTGGAATATTCGGGGAGATACACCCATAAAATCGCCATCAGCAATCACATGTACAGTTTAAACCGGAATAGGGTGTTCAGTTTGCCCCGGAATATTCAGTGGAAGAGGAATTGCACCGCTCAACTTTTGGTTGGTTAAAAGTTAAGCGAATACAATAGGCATCTGTTTTCATCGCTAAAATTCTAGTATTTGTTTACTAATTCAAAATATTAGAAAAGGAAAATATTACAGCGCAAATTTTTAGCATGAAAGGACATACTGCAATTCCGTCAACAATTTTTTTGTAACCCACTCATTAAAATCCTTAATTATTCTTTTTTTTAGCTGAGGGAATATATTAATTATCTAATTACAAAGGTGGGTTTTTTTATTTATAAGTTTTTATTAATGTTTGTAATAATATGCATTAAATAAATTTATGTTGTTTAAATGGATTACTTCTATTCTGTTTAAAGCAAATAAATCTCGGAGCATGGTAAAACTGGATATGCAAACTAATAACCGATTTACAAAAAGGACATCTCAGTTTTATTCTTAATGAAAAAAAACTCAAAAGCAAATTCATATTAGTGAAACTAAAAACGAAACACTAAAACACCTGGCTTTTAATAAAATCAAAAGATCAATATGCCGGTGATAGTGACATTTTGCTACAAGACAAATCCGTAATTTCTAACGTGACCCTATAAAAGGTAGAAAACTAAAGGCGTTAAGCTATTATTTGAGCGTTCCTCCATATATAAAAAGAGGAATTACTATAGCGTGTAGTAGTCTCTTTTTATATAAGGAGTCGGGCTATCCGCTACAAGTCCTCATAAAGTTGCGTTGCACTCCACTTTCTTGCGGGCTTTTCACTACTATCCCTAACGCGTGCTTTCTTAGTTTAGAACTTTTAGTTGTTTTGATGTATATAATGATACCTTATATATAGGATATAAAAGCAATAGTACAATTTAACACACTATCCCATCTATATAGCACAAAACCATTAGTTGGATTAATTTTAGACTTCAATAATGGAGGTAAAGCACCCTATGAATTAGAAAAGCGAAACGAAGAGCGGGTAAAAGAGCAGCTATAGCTGTATTTCGAAATATTTGGCAAAGAAAGAAAAGGAATCGAAGTGTTAGTATTGCAGTTGGAATAGTCGTTTTAGAGAAAGAAAGGGTATACTTTGGAGGCGGGTAGGGTTATAAAGAAAAAACTTTGATCTTCAAAAAACGAGATATCAGCTAGTTAAAGAAAAAGTTAAGAAAAGGTCAAAAAAAAGGGATTAAAAAGCTTGTAAAAGCGAATAAAGGGTGTAGTTTTGCACCCGCAATGGTTTAGAAGTTCTTTAAAATACTGGCAAGTTACTTAGATCAAAAGGAAAATTTATTTTCAAAAAAAGATTCGA
>NZ_RYDJ01000060.1:0-1765 GCF_003970355.1 Flavobacterium bomense
TAACACAATTTGAGTGTCCACATTTTCCATTACAGCCTTGGCTTTTTTTATTTTTTGAATCATTATCATTTTTGCAACAATCCATTTTTTCTGTATTTGCAGAATCTTTTTTGTTACAAGAATTTTTTTCTGAATGACTACCACACGCAAAAGTGACTGTTGGCATCAAGAAGAAGCCAAAAATAACTAATATTAAAAGGTAAATTCTATTCATTATCGTTTTAAAATCAAAGACAAGCAAAATTAAGCAAATTATATTAATATGGCACTAAATATTTGTTAAAAAGGTTTGTGTTTTTTATTAGCCTGTTTTTAAATTGCTTTTTGTTCCTGATTTGTTGCAAATAAGCTATATTTTTCTCTAAATATTTTTATATCCTCACTAATTTTTCTATCCTATACTTTTGCAAATTGCTAGGTTGTTCTTATATTTTTGTGATCAAGAATTATGCTTGTTTGTGTCGACAATTTGGATATCACTACAAATTTGTGGAACTTAATTCAATTCTTTTGCCATTGATTGAAGTATGTTTATATAGGTACTAAGCCGTTTACACTAGCTTTTGCTATCATTATAAAAGAAAATAGATGCTTTTGTTTTCATCTTGGTAACCTTTAGGTTATTAATGAATTACCCCGAGGCAGAGCCTCGAGGTATCGTGTTATTCAAAAGATAACCGTAGCTGGTTTTTGCTAAACGATTTGTAAACTGTCTTTTCTTCTCCTTGATTTTGAATGTATTTCTGAATTATATTCTCATTACCATATTGACCAACTGTATTTATATAATATCCACTCGTCCAAAAATTACCACCCCACAATTTACTTTTAACTTCTGGATGCAATCTGAAAATTTCTTTTGCAGTGATACTTTTTACTGTTCTAACAATGATAGCAACAGAAACTTTTGGAACACTCTGTATCAAAAAATGAACGTGATTTTCATCTGCACCAATTTCAATAAAATGAATTTCATACCGTTCTGAAATGTTTTTACAAACTTCAACTAAACTTATTTCTACTTCTTCAGACAAAACATTTCTTCGATACTTTATCGGACAAACTAAATGATAAAGTAACAAACTTTTATTGTGACGTTTGAAAATATGTTCGCTCATCAAACAAATGTACTAATCTTTTTTACTTATGACCCCGAGGCAGAGCCTCGAGGAATTCTTTTGATTAAAAAACAGTGAATCTGTGGCTGTCATTTTGTGTTTATTTTGTTGGCTCCTTTGGGCATTTCGGGAATCCATTTTGGGACTTTTCCAAACGTGATAAAATGGAAACCATTCGATAAAGCGGTCATAATATTTGTTCCAAGAATAGAATGAAAAAAGGAAACCATTTTCAAACCCACTCTCAATATTGCCGTTGTTCCAGCCATATGCGAGCCAATATATGCGGCTACTTTTTTATTTCCAGAATTCAATTCATTGGCGCGCCATTCTTTTACAAATTTCCCGGTATCGATATAAACAGGGCAAGCCAAGGCGCAAAGTCCATCGGTAGCACAGGTTTCGTCTAGTTGGTAGGTAACGTCTTTTCGAATTGCCGCCAATCTTTCAGGATCTTCTTTCGATTCTTCTAATCGACTAATTTCTCTGGCAATTACGATTCGTTGTCGAGGAGACAATGTCAAACCTTCGGAAACGCAATGCGGTTCACAAAATCCACATTCCATACATTTGTCAACAATGGCGTGGGTTTCTGGCATTGGTTTTAAATTCTTGAGATGCGCTTTGGGGTCGGGATTGATTAAAAC
>NZ_RYDJ01000061.1:0-1745 GCF_003970355.1 Flavobacterium bomense
GAAAAAAAATCAAAAGGAAAGTACCGAAATCAAATACACTAATTTAGATTACTTGAAGGAAAGAACTAAGTCTAATCCAAAACTAATGATGGAAATGATTTCAATATATTTGCAACAAACCCCACCATTACTTGAGGCTATGCGGCAAAGCGTATTGGATAAAGATTGGCCTTTATTAGCGGCTGCAACACATAAAATTATTCCATCCTTTGCTATAATGGGTTTGAGTCCTGATTTAGAAAATAAGGCAAGACTAATTCAGGAAGCTGCAAATTCGAAGCAATTTACTGATGAAACTGCACAAATGGTAACCCAAATCGAATACATTTGTAGGCAAGCTAGCAAAGAATTAGAAATTGAATTTAACCGTATAAAAAACACATTATCGTGAAAAAAGAAAACATAATAAAACTATATGCTTGTCCGTTTAGCTACCTATAATTCATTCCATCGATGATTAACTCCAGCAACGATTAGTCTTTCCATAGTTTTATCTTGAAAATATCTTCGATTGAATTTATAACAAAACTCATTTAAATAGTTTTCTAGAAAATCATCATCAATCCGATGATGTACATCTAACAAAAGCCTTTTGGCATTACTTATTGCTTTATGAACCCAAGGTAACACCTTGTTTACATTGGTTTTGTCGACTTTATATGCCGTATGATTTATGGTTTGGCTTATCTTTTTGTATGACGAATAATTATCTGTAACAACATCGGTATCTGGTTCTACTCCAGTTTCTATCTTTTGGTTTATCGTTTCAGATTTTAAATTATGGATAACTTTCATTTTCAAATAGCCAACTTTCTTGTCTGGACTGTATTTATTTTTGTTCTCTTTATTTTCTTTGGATTGAATCATTACCAAAACTGTTGTCTGTTTTTGACTTCCTCTTCCTCGCTTGTTTTTCTCGTCTTTTGAAAGATTTTTGTTGACTGTTTCAAAAAAACCTTCGTCAAGTTCAATAGAATCCGTTAATTGATATTCATCATCTCGCAAGCCCATAACCGATCGAATCTTGTGCATCATAAGCCAAATTGGTTCATATCGCTTATGATTTAATTGCCTTTGCATTTCCTTTGCAGAAAAACTTTTCTTGGTGGCTGTTAATAAATGCATTGCTATAAACCAGTACTGAAAAGGCAATTTGCTTGATTGCATTACTGTGCCTGATCTTAAAGAGGTTCTGTATTTGCACTGTTTACATTCGTAACTCCATTTGTCTTTTTTCCAATAATGCTTTTTGCAATTACACTTTTTACAAACAATCCCTTCCTTATCTCTTATCGATTTGAACTTGAGTTTACAGCTCAATTCATCTGGATACTCTTTATAAAAATCTAAAATATTCATATCAAATCTATTTAGATTTTAAAGATACAAAATAATTAGGTGTTAATACGGATAAGCATATTTTAAAAAAACTAAAAAGGCAAACTATTAAAAAACATAATTTGAAATTGAGTTCTGCTAGAATTTTGCTGAATTTGTGACATTACTCCTAATTCCATTTTCAAACTTTTACTGAAACAATAGCCAAGACCGCCATAAATACGATCTCTGTCAAAATAATTGCCTTCGGTATTGATAAAAATTTCATTATAGGCAGAAGCATAAATTGTATTTTTATCCATCTCTTTTTTGTTAATCGGAATATTCAAAGAGAGAAAATAACGCGCTCGCATCTTGAAATCATCTTCTAAAAATCGCTGTTCAAAACGATAACGGTGTTGGATATT
>NZ_RYDJ01000062.1:0-1745 GCF_003970355.1 Flavobacterium bomense
AATAATAAGCTCCAAATCGCCAGACACGTACACTTTTTAAGGAACCTAGCATTTGAGAAACGGTTTTTGTATTGTTTTCTAATTTTTTGTTTTTGGCAAAAATCAAGAATAACATTCCAATAACTAGTAAGGCCACACCATAAATAACAGGTAATAATTTCCAACCATTTTGTGGGTCGTCAATAGAAAATTCATTCAATAAAGAAGGCGCCATAAAAGTCGTAATTGCTGCTCCAGCATTCCCCATTCCGAAAATCCCAAGAGATCTTCCCTGCCATTCTTTTGGATACCAAATAGAAGTAAAACCAATTCCCACAGCAAAACTAGTTCCCACCATTCCAAACAAAAAACTAAGTACAGCAAACATAAAAAAGCTATCCGCTAAAGGAAGTAAAAACAACGGAATCGAACACAACAAAAGCAAGAAGGAAAATACATATTTACCTCCGTATTTATCCGTCAACATTCCTATTGGTAAACGCATAATGGAACCCGTTAAAATTGGAATTCCTAAAAGCCAGCCGACTTGTACGACGCTCCATTTGAATATTCCATTATCGACTAAAAAAGTAACTAAAACACCATTAAGCGTCCAACATGCAAAACAAACAGTGAAGGCTAATGTGTTTAAAAATAAAATTCGATGGGATTGCGATAAAGAGTTTGTAGTTGTCATAAATACTTATTTTTTTGACAAAAATAAGTACTAACAGTGTATAAAAACCTGCGTTTTGGCAGGTTATGAAAAACAATTACGTATTTATACTTAATAAATACTTAGTAACGTAATCCAGAAATCTTAACTCTTTAAATAATAAAGAATTAGAGCAATGAAAATTCATTTGCTTTATTTGAAAGTTCTATAAGATTTTTGACTTTCAATTTTTTCATTAGATTAAAACGATGTACTTCGGCAGTACGTTTACTAATGTCTAAAGCTTCTGCAATTTCTTTATTTCCTTTGCCTGACAATAATAACCTAAGTATTTCTTTTTCTCTTTTGGTAATCATCATTTCGTCTCCGATGGGCTGTTTTACCTCTGAAAAAGTTGTTGGATGGGTAAGTTGACTAATCAATATGGACGAAATATCGCCACTAAAATATTTTCCACCTTCGGAAACAGCGTTCAATGCTTTGAGGAATTCTTCTTTGCTAGATCCTTTCAACAAATACCCATCGGCACCCGCTTTGATAGATTTTAATACATATTCTTCGGATTCATGCATCGAAAGCATTACAATTTTTACTAAATTATTTTGACTTCGCAGTTTTTCGACTACTTCAATACCGGTTAAATTAGGCATTCTAATGTCAAGAATTAATAAATCGGGCTGATTGATTTCGACTGATTTTAAAGCTTCTAAACCATCGGTAGCTTCGCCAACTACTTCAATATTAGCTTCGTTTTCTAATAATGATTTGATGCCATCTCTTACAAAAACGTGATCATCTGCCAGAACAACTCGAATGGGATTACTCATATCCTACTTAATTTTTAATTTCATTTTTACGTATATAGACCTAAAAAGTGATGCTAATGTACGTAATTTTCATTAAACAAAAAAAATAGATTGCAGTTTTCAGTTAGCAGGTGGCAGATTGTAGATTGTAGGTATCAGATAGCAGGTTCCGGTTACTGTTTCATGTTTTAGATTGGAGATTTTTAGATACAGTTTTATGTTTTCAAACCGAAAGCAAACTGAAATCTGATACCTGCTATCTTCAATATTTTAAATCGGAATAT
>NZ_RYDJ01000063.1:0-1726 GCF_003970355.1 Flavobacterium bomense
GGCAGTTTCAATACCAAAAAAAACACTGTAAAATTCAGTTCGGGTTTGATGAATGACCATTTTGAAATTGCAGGACGTTTGTCAACTTTAAAATCGGATGGATATATCGACAGAGCAAGTTCTGATTTGAAATCCTATTTTTTACAAGGTACTTATATTGGTAAAACTACTTTAATCAAAGCATTAGCTTTTGGTGGGAAAGAAAAAACATATCAGTCTTGGAATGGTATTGATGCTATAAGTATGGCTGATAACAGAACTTTCAACTCGGCAGGAATGTATACAGACGAATTTGGAAAACCTCGTTACTATGATAATGAAACTGATAATTACCAGCAAGATCATTTTCAATTGCATTGGAACGAAAAAATCTCAAGCTACTGGAGTACCAACTTGGCTATCCACTATACCAAAGGAAAAGGATATTATGAAAATTATAAAGAGGAAGCAAAATTATCAAGTTATGGTTTAACACCTATTATAATTGGAACTACAACCATTAACAGAACCGATTTAGTTCGTCAAAAATGGTTAGATAATGATTTCTACGGAACATCCTTTTCTGCAAATTACAATAATGAAAACCTAAATCTGATTTTTGGTGGTGGATGGAATAAATACGAAGGAGACCATTATGGGAAAGTAATTTGGGCAAGATATGCTTCAAAAGGTGAATTGGGAGACCATTACTACGATGATTCTGCTGTAAAAACGGATGGTAATATTTTTGCGAAAGCCAATTATCAAATAAGTGAAAAAATCAGTTTGTTTGGCGATTTGCAACTTCGAAATGTACATTACAAAGCTGATAGTTGGGAAACAGGAGTAGTCAATGACAACTTCAATTTCTTCAATCCAAAGGCGGGTTTGAATTATGATATTGATGCAAAAAATAAATTGTATTTTTCGTATGCCAAAGCAAATCGTGAACCCAACCGTACCGATTATGAAAATGGAAATCCAAAATCTGAAAAGTTAAACGACTTTGAATTAGGCTGGAGATTTGATGGTGATAAAGTAAAAATCAATTCGAATATTTATTATATGGTCTACAAAGACCAGTTGATTTTGACTGGAAAACTAGATGATGTAGGAAGTCCTATTCGATCCAACAGCGATAAAAGTTATCGTTTAGGTTTAGAAGTTGATGCCACGATTGTAATCTCAGAAAAGTTTATTATTAGACCTAATTTTACCTTGAGTGACAACAAAAATGTAGATTTAAACATAGGTTACGGTGACGTCACTACAGATATTGCATATTCGCCATCAATTATTGCAGGAAACATTTTCATCTATAAACCAATTGAAGGTTTGTATGTTTCTTTGCTACAAAAATTTGTTGGAGAACAATTTATGAACAACGTCGATTCAATAGAAGCAAGATTAGAAAGTTATTTTGTTAATGATTTGAATGTTTCTTACGAAATAAAACCAAAATCAGTGTTTAAATCAATAACTATAACTGGTTTGGTGAACAATGTTTTCGACAAGAAATACGTGTCTAATGGTTATATGTGGGATATTTACCCTTATTATTATCCCCAGGCAGGAATCAATTTCTTGGCAGGATTGACCTTGAAGTTTTAGATTATTTATTAGTTCTATTTTATAGAATCCTGACGGTTTAACTGTCAGGATTTTTTTAATTATAAACTCTCAACAAATTCCCATTCACTTCAACTCGGTATTGTTTTAGCGAATATAGTTTCCCTTTAGATTGCCC
>NZ_RYDJ01000064.1:0-1723 GCF_003970355.1 Flavobacterium bomense
AATAAAAAGCTGTTGGCAATTGAAAATCCTTCAACCAATCGGCTCTTGATTTACTCACCACAAAAGCACTAGTGAGGCCAGCAAACATCATAATCATACTGATCATAGCAAACAACAACAACAATTTGTATGATCTTGCTGTTCTTGATTTATGCTCTTCGGCGGTCATTGTAGTTGTCATATCTATCTTAAAATTTTGTCAAATATATAAATTAATTGCAATAAAGTAATATAAGAGACACTTACTAACATTAAAGTTCTCGCGGCTTTGGTAGTTCTTGACTTATACAATTTCACTGCATAAAAAAGCATCCAAAGTCCTAGCAAAAAGACCAAAACTGCCGCCACGGGCGAAATAAATAATTGTCCGGTATAACCTAATGACGGCAAAAGTGTAGCTATAATTAGCCAAACTGTATATAATATGATTTGCAAAGCCGTTCCGTTATCTTTTTTTCCTGTTGGTAACATAAAGAAACCTGCTTTTTCATAATCTTCGTATAAGAACCAACCGATTGCCCAGAAATGAGGAAACTGCCAAAAAAACTGAATTAAGAATAGGGTTCCAGCTTCGATGCCAAAATTACCCGTTGCCGCAACCCAACCCAACATAAAAGGAATCGCTCCTGGAATCGCTCCCACAAAAACCGACAACGATGTCACCGTTTTCAGAGGCGTGTAAATACTCGTGTATAAAAATATTGAAATCGCTCCAAACATAGCTGTTTTTGGATTGATGGTGTAAAGCAACACAATTCCGATAAGAGTAAGAATGCTAGCAATGACCAAAGCGACATTCGGAGACATTCTTCCTGCGGGAACGGGACGATTCTTGGTTCTATCCATCAAGGCATCGAGGTCTTTTTCGATAACTTGATTGTAAGCATTCGAAGCGCCTACCATACAATAACCACCAATGGCTAGCTTAAGCAAAATTGTCCAATCTAAAGAAAGAATATCTGGAACTCCAAGCAAAAATCCTGCTATTGACGAAAAAACAACACTAATAGCTAAACCCGCTTTTGTGATTGCTTTAAAATCAATATAAATGGATTTTATGGAAATGGAATTGGGTGTACTATTCAAAGTTTGCTTGGTTTGTTTTTTAAAACTTTTGCAAAAGTAGTTTATCAAAAGGGATTAGGCAAAAAACAATTCATAAAAAAGGAATTTTGTCATTTCATATTCAAAATGCTTGTTAATTGCTTTAGTTTTCCAAAAATAATTTTGGATTATTGATTCTTTGAAATACAAATCCTCCAAGTAAAGGAATGAATAGTAGGGATTTTTAGGATTTAACGCAAACTAAAATGGCTTTACGTATTTTAGTTATGTCTTCGATGGTCTTATGTTTTAACCTTAACGGAATGGTCTGTATGACCGAACTGCCATTTTTTAATTTTATTTTCAAAACAAAGCGTTTATAACTATACAATTTTATTACACCGACAAAAACCAAAAACAAGGGCGAAAACGCAACCAATGTTAACCCAAAAATCCACAATGAGAGTAAAACTATACTTAAAGACACCACAACAAATAACAAAACATATTGTATTGGAGTTTTTTTTACTTTAATATATATTTGGTTAATTTCTGAAAACGGAATTTCTTTTGGCTCTTTCGACTTAAACTTCAGAATCACTCCTTTTTCACCGATAGTTATTTTTTTGAAATTGTTTACAATCATAATTCATACAGATTTCTTTAAATTAAATCTTTT
>NZ_RYDJ01000065.1:0-1689 GCF_003970355.1 Flavobacterium bomense
AACAAGATAATCTGTTTTCAAAATTATTAAAAAATAACTTTAACTGAAAAAAAGATGAAAAAACTCTATTACCTTATCTTTATTGGCTTCACTTTTAATGTAGTTCTATCTCAAGAAATCCCAGATGCGGTTCGATATTCACAAGATAATTTAAATGGAACTGCTCGTTTTAGAGCGATGGGTGGTGCTTTTGGTGCGCTGGGTGGCGATTTATCTTCTATAAATGTGAATCCTGCAGGTTCTGCCATTTTTTCGAATAATCAACTTACTATATCGTTAAGTGCTTTTAATAAAAAGAATGATTCAAATTATTTTGGAACAACAACTTCCGATTCAGAAAGTAATTTTGACATGAACCAAACTGGTGGCGTTTTTGTTTTTAAAAACCGAAACCCATCGAGCAACTGGAAAAAGTTTTCGTTAGCAATAAACTACGAAAATGTAAATGATTTTGACAATTCAGTCTTTTCTGCTGGCGTAAATCCAACAAATTCTGTCGATAAGTATTTTTTAACTTATGCTAATGGTGTTCCATTAGGTTTAATAAAAGATTCAAATTATTCAGAATTAGACAACGGTGCACAACAAGCGTATTTAGGCTATGAAGGATATATCATCAACCCTGTTATGGAAGCATCAAACAACACGGCGTACACATCAAATGTAACTCCCGGTGGAAATTATTATCAAGAAAACAGTATTTATTCAAGTGGATATAATGGAAAATTATCTTTTAATGCTGCAACTTCGTATAAAGATAAATTATACATAGGTATTAATTTAAATTCACATTTTACTGATTACGTGCAAACTTCCAGTTTTTATGAAAGTAACACGAATACTCTAAATTCAGATTATACTGTGAGACGTTTGCAATTTGATAATAATTTATACACTTACGGTACAGGATTTTCATTTCAAATTGGAGCCATTGCAAAAGTAACTAAAGAAATTCGTTTCGGATTTGCTTATGAATCTCCAATTTGGTACAATTTAAGCGATGAGTTTTCTCAAAATCTAAGCGCAGTGAGAGCCAATAATGTAGATGAACTTACAGCAAATGTTGATCCGCAAATCATTAATTATTATGCGCCTTATAAATTAAGTACTCCAAGCAAGTTTACAGGAAGCTTAGCTCATGTTTTTGGAAAAACTGGATTAATAAGTATTGATTATACTATTAAAGATTATAGCAGCACGAAATTTCAACCAGAAAATGACATATATTATCGAGCCGTGAACAATCAAATGAGCAACATTCTTAACGTATCAAATGAAATAAGAATAGGCGCTGAATACAAAATCAAGGAATGGAGCCTTCGAGGCGGGTATCGTTTTGAAGAAAGTCCATACAAAGACAAAAAAACAATTGGCGATTTGAATTCTTTTTCAGGAGGATTAGGCTATAACTTTGGTGTGTTTAAAATGGATTTATCCTATACCAATGCCCAGAGAAATTCGCAACAACCTTTTTTCAATCAAGGATTTACTGATGGAGCGAAAATTAAAACTACCAACAATAATTTCACAATGACATTATTGTTTGAAATGTAATCCTATTCCCAAAAGAGGAATTATTGAAAATGTCGGGTAGTCTTTTTGGTGTCGAAAAACTAGATTTAATATTGAAATTTTCCATACGGATACCCCAATCAAAGTTTAATTTATCGGTAATGTCCCAATTATGAC
>NZ_RYDJ01000066.1:0-1687 GCF_003970355.1 Flavobacterium bomense
TTCTCATTGCAGGTGCTACAAAGGAAAGTAGTTTGCCCATTTTGGAAAATCGTTTTATGGCAAATGAAACCTATATTTATGTATGTGTAAACAAAGCTTGCAAAATGCCAGAAACGGATGTTGCAGTAGCGGTATCTAAAATTAGGAATTGAACTTACAAAAACATCTTAAAAAATAATTATTCCCAACAGGTTAATATAACTTCAAAACCTAATGTGATTTTTTAAATTGTTTCACAATGTAATCAATTACTTTATTTATGTGGGGTATTCCTATACGTCTGCTTCAATTGTTCTATAAACTGCTTCATATGTACCACTCCTGATTTTTTTATTAATCTATTTTTGGGAAAATTATTTATTAGAAGGACTTGTCGTTGAACTAATTAGTAATAAAATTAAAGTTTAATTATTTAATTCAACCTAAATGGTTCCAATAACACCCGATAATATGAGATTAGGATATATTGTTTTATTTTCACTATTTTTTCAAGCTTCTTTTTCTCAATCAGATTTAATGACAGAAAAAAGAATCCAAAAATTGATTCAGAAAATGACTTTGGAAGAAAAGGTTGGACTGTTGCACGGGAATTCAAAATTTTACACTTCCGAAATAAAACGTCTCGGAATTCCAGAGTGGGCATTGTCTGATGGGCCACATGGAGTTAGGGCAGAAATGAACCGCCATGATTGGAAATATACTGGACAAACAAACGATTCGGCGACATGCTTTCCTCCCGGAACAGCAATGGCAGCAAGTTGGAATGTGGAATTAGCCAAACAACGCGGGTTGGTTCTTGGCGAAGAAGCACGTTACAGAAAAAAAGATGTGTTATTAGGTCCTGGAGTAAATATGTACCGAACACCGCTAAATGGTCGAAATTTTGAATACATGGGAGAAGATCCCTATTTGGCTTCAAAAATGGTGGTTCCTTACATTCAAGGGGTTCAACAAAATGGAGTTGCAGCTTGTGTCAAGCATTATGCACTAAACAATCAAGAATTATGGAGAGGTCATATCAACGTAGAAGTTAGTGACAGAGCTTTACACGAAATTTATTTACCTGCATTTAAAGCTGCTGTCGAAGAAGGCAAGGTTTGGTCTATTATGGGATCCTACAATCAGTTTAGAGGACAATTTTGTTGCCACAATGATCTATTATTGAATAAAATTTTAAAAAAAGATTGGAATTTTGACGGAGTAGTAATCACCGATTGGGGTGGCGCGCATGATACTAAACAAGCAGCCCTGAATGGATTAGATATAGAAATGGGAACTGGTACAGATGGATTAACAACCTCTACTAAAAACGCCTACGATTCGTATTATCTAGCCAATCCCTTTTTGAAAATGCTTAAAAGTGGCGAAATTAAAGAAGAAATTTTAAACGATAAAGTGAGAAGGATTTTACGTTTGATGTTCCGAACCAATATGCACCAGGATCGTACTTTAGGAAGAATAAACAATCAAGAACATATTGATGTTGCTCGAAAAATTGCAGGAGAAGGAATTGTGTTATTAAAAAATGAGGCATCGTTCTTTCCAATTAATACCTCCAAAAAAATTACTATTGCAGTGATTGGCGAAAATGCAACAAAATCAATGACCATTGGTGGTGGTTCGTCTGAATTGAAAGCCTTGAATGAAATAACTCCTTTAGATGGATTGAAAAATCGATACAAAAACG
>NZ_RYDJ01000067.1:0-1676 GCF_003970355.1 Flavobacterium bomense
ATATTATGTCAATGCTATCATATTTCACTAATTTATCATTGTCATAAAATCCCTCATAAAGATTGTTGTATATTTCAAATCTATAAAATCCTCTAGTAGTTCCTTTAGACCCAACTCCTTTAACTTCATATAGATAAGCCTTTGTTTGTTTGCCATCGTTACGTAATTCAGAAATTCTCATTTCAGGTCTAATACCTAAATACCAAAACATTAGTAAAACAATTACAGTCCAGACTATTCTGCTTTTATATCGATTTAAAAGATTTAAATTAATTTCCATTTGCTTTATCTTCTTTTCGTTTAACCGTTTCAGCAGCCCCGCCAGATACTGTCGCTCCAGGAGATCCGCTTACAGTTTTATTTATTGCTTTATTATCTTTTAAAACTTTTTTTGCTTGAGTTTGTATTTCTTTCCTCTCTGCTTTTGTTACAGCTCCAACTGCTCTTGCTGCTTTGACTGCTTGTGCTGGTGTTACTTCTGCTTTTACTTTAACCTTTGTAGGAATTGCTTTTCCAGCAGCATTTACAGCTAGACCTATCACGGTATTTCTTGCTACTGTTTTTGCTCCATTAACTTTAACTCCCGTAGCTTTAACATCAAGCGTATTTCTAATAACTTCTGCGCCAACAGTTATTGCAGCTTTTTTTAATACACTTTTTATAGCTGAAGCACCACCTGTAAGAGCACCTTCGCCGGCAGATACTAAAACATCTGCAACATCAATGTCTTTAACTGTATCGCTCCAAGATTTACCTTCTAAACGACTTGCAATAACTTGACCTCCAATTTCTACGGCAGCTCCCATTAATGCTCCCCAACAAGCAGGACACCTACCATCAGGGTCATCAAAAGAAACAGGATTATTGTAGCCGTAGCCGTAAGGGTTTAAGTTATCAGGATTAAAAATTGCTCCACCAAGTTCAAGGTCATTGATGATAGCCATATAAACTTCCTCTTGGTCGTCCGGGTCAACATCATTAATGTCGTTAGCGAATTTCAGGTCATTAAATAAAGGATCTATTTGGGTCCAGCGCCCAATGTCTGGCATATAATTACGCCATCCATAGTCGTACATATTCAGCCCCAGCTCATCTTGAAGTTCTTTACCGTTGTACTTGTACTTGTATGCGCCTGCTCGATATTTGCCTCGCCCGAGCGTCTGTTTATGCACTCCCGCGAGCAAAAACTATTTTGTAAGAACGTGTATTACTTTTTCAAAAATAGTCTTTTTTTCAGTTGAAAAAAAAGTAAGATTGGATTGGCGTAATTTTTATTTTCAATTGAAAAAAAAGAGTCCGTTTTTTTATCGGCTGAACTTTCCAAAAAAACCTAAATCTCTAAATTCAAAAACCAATTTTACCGATAAATCTTTAATCGTGCGCTCGATTTTTTTGGAAGATTGCCAAAACGTTAATGTTGTTTTTTAGATAAATCTCCCTTGGCAATCTTCCAAAAAAATGAGCATAGCCCTGTGGCGATTGAACTATTTACCGCCACAACAAACACCCCGAAGCACCGCAGGAATTGGGGAGAATGTTACGGAACAATGCCCGAGGAGCGCCACGCGGTGTTGCGGCATCGAACAGCCACCCTAGACCGAGAACGAAGCGAAGTTTTTACGGAGCGAAAGTGTAGGGCTAGGAGCGTGTAACGGCGGGGAAAAAATACAAGTCAG
>NZ_RYDJ01000068.1:0-1664 GCF_003970355.1 Flavobacterium bomense
AGCTTCGGCTAGTGAATTAGTAATTAACGGATTTAAGCCTTATATTACAGCGGTTAAAATTGGCGATATAACCCCTGGAAAAAAGGTAGGGTCGGTAACTTTATACGATTCCCCTACTTTCGGAAAAGAAAACAGAAACCCAAATCATCGTTATGCGATGCAACCTTTAGTTTTGAAAATTGTCAATGGAGCTGGTTTTGGGGATTATCAAACTGGTTTAGTACCTACTTATCAATTAAAAGAAACCTTGAGCACTCTTGATGTTCTTGGTAGTACAACTGAGCCTCTATTGAAACTTGCAATTGGTAAAATTACAGGAACTGCAAAAATGAAACAATCTGATCCAGGAATTCAATTTGACTATTTTAAAGATTCAAAATCCGCAAATAGTTTACAAAACCAAATGTATCTGGAAAAAGCTCCCGAAGGTTTGTTGAAAGCTTTGGAATAAATAAATAAAAAAAATCCAGTTTCAAAATTTGAAACTGGATTTTCTGTTTTTGTAGGATTTATAAATCTTAATTCAAAAATCGTTAATCTTAATTCATAAATCTAGAACTGCTCTCTTATTGCAAAATGAAAAGCTCCTTCTATGGCTGCATTTGCATCACTATCTGAACCGTGAACTGCATTTTCACCCAATGAAGTTGCATACATTTTACGAATAGTACCATCGGCAGCTTCGTTGGGATTTGTAGCTCCTATCAAAGTTCTGAAATCGTCAACTGCATTTTCTTTTTCAAGAATAGCAGCAACTATTGGTCCGCTTGACATAAATTCTACCAATTCTCCAAAGAAAGATCTTTCAGCGTGAATGGCATAAAAATTTTCAGCATCTTTTACTGATAATTGAGTCAATTTCAGTGAAACAATTCGGTAACCTGCGTTGGTTATCATTGCCAAAATATTTCCAATGTGTCCGTTTTTGACAGCATCGGGTTTGATCATTGTAAAAGTTCTATTGGTAGCCATTTTGCATTTTTTTTTGATTGGGGGCAAAAATAGTATTTATTAATTGAATAATTATCCTATTTTACCTTAAAATTCGCAAGATAAAATTAGATTTATAGGATTAGCTCTTCCAAATTAAACTTTGAAAATCAGTTTGTTTTTATAAAGAATCCATAAGATTATACTCCAAAATACAGAATAAACTAATGCGTATGTCAAAGAAGCATCCATTGGATTTTTGAATAATGGTACAATTCCATAATTATAAAAGTAACTTTGAAATCCGAGTAGTTCGCCGGGGAGTTCAGGATGATCCACTTTTATCATAGAAATTGCCTCAGGAATTATTCCTGAAAAGAAAAAAACAATCATAGGGTTTACACCCCAAATCAAGAATAGTTTTATCCAATTTTTATGGTTAGCTATATCAATTATATAATACAATAGACTCAAACATAAAGTGGCTAATCCTGATGTGAATAGAACAAATGAGCTACTCCAAAGTGATTTGTTTATGGGAAATAGAAAGTTCCAAATTAAACCAAAAAAGATTAAACCAAACCCAAAATAAATCATTTTCTTAACAATTTCGATTTTTGGCAGCGGTTTATTCAACATTTGTCCCATCAACATTCCTATTATACCTGAGGCAATTGCTGGTAACATAGATAATATTCCTTCTGGATCCCAAGTTTTTGTTTGGCTGTACATAT
>NZ_RYDJ01000069.1:0-1663 GCF_003970355.1 Flavobacterium bomense
GTTTTGCGTTTAGACGATCGTGGCGTTGGCGGTTCTAGCAAAGGGACTCCTGAAGATACTTCGGCTAGTTTTGCAACAGATATTACCGCAGCCGTTGATTTTTTGAGTGCAAAAGGGTTCAAAAAAATTGGTTTAATTGGCCATAGCGAAGGCGGATTGATTGCACCAATGGTGGCTGTTCAAAACACAAAAGTTCAATTTGTTATATCGCTTGCGGGTCCTGGTATTACAATTGATCAAATGATGCTTTTGCAAAGCCAATCGATTGCAAAATCGCAAGGCGCTACATCAACTCAAATTGAAGCAAGTACAGCATTTAACAAAAAAGTATATGCTTACATCATTAATTATAATGGCAGTAATTTAAAAGCAGATTTTCAACCTTACATTAAAGAAGAATTCATAAAACTGACCCAAAACCAAGGACTTACAGAAACTCAAATCGACGAATTTGTAGCCCAACAAACTCCTTCAATTACTAGTCCGTGGTATGTTTATTTTTTAAAATTCAATCCTGAGTTGTATTGGTCAAAAATAAAAATTCCTGTGTTGGCACTAAACGGATCGTTAGATTTACAAGTAAAAGCCACTGAAAATTTAGCAGGTATTCAGGCTTATTTAACCAAAGCAGGAAACAAAAAAGCAACAATAAAAGAACTTCCTGGACTCAATCATCTGTTCCAAGAAGCTAAAACAGGATCGACCGCTGAATATTCTACAATCGAACAAACCATTGCTCCTGTCGTCTTAGACACGATGAGTAATTGGATTTTGGGGTTGAAATAAAAATCCTATTCTAATTTCAAAACTTCTTCAATGATTTTTTGCTTGCAGGTTTCCCAGTTGAAATTTTTGAACATTTGGGGGTGTAGTTGAAGATCCGCATCTCCAAAATAGGTCAAACTTTTCTGAACCATAAAAATAGAACCATCGTGATATTTTTTTTCATAAAATGATAAAATATCTTCGAGCGTAAACTCATTCAATAAAAAATACAAATCGATAAAATCTTTTTTACTTCCTATTCCAGCAATTGCATTTAGTTTCATAGCAGCGATGTCTTTTTTAGAAAGCATTCTAATGTTTTCTATAAACAAACAGTCTGAAAGTAATGGGTATTTATAGTTTACAAAATCAACTTTAACATCGTTAATTTTTGTAATCAAAATGTTTTTGGTGCTTTGTGCTACTTTTACTTCTCCAAATTCTGAAAGTTTTTCAATAAAAAATTCTGGATTAATTTCGGAATTTCCAAATAAGTCAATATCAATGGAATTTCGATGACCCATTTGTAAAGCTAATGATGTTCCTCCAACTAAATTAAAATCTGAAAATAGTTTTTCAGACATAATTTTGTTTAAGAGTTCCATAAGTTCGGGTACAACTGTCTGTGTTTGTAACATCTAAATTCTGTTTTGTCGATTTTAAAAATAGCAGATAGGTAAGAAAGCGTTACGGCATCAAGACTTCTTAAATTCAAAGAAACTTCTTTAATTGTTTCTAATCCGTAAAGTTCTTTTAATAATCTCCAATCTTTCATAAATCCATATTCTAAAACTTTTTGTATGAGATGAGATTTGTGCTTTTCGAAGTCAAAATCATTCAAATCCACATCCCAAAAGAGATATTGCGAAAAGTCGTTTATGGTTATTTCTTTCTTCAT